>NZ_FXAJ01000003.1:0-300000 GCF_900177535.1 Priestia filamentosa | reverse complement strand
ATATTTTTCTGTTAAATGTTCAACTAAATAGCGAGCTTCTAATCCTTCTCCTGTTGCTGCTTTTAATAATTCTAATGGATCTTTTAATTTTCCATATTGGTGAATATGTTTTGTCAGCCATGCTCTTATCTCAGTCACTTTTCCTTGTTGAATTCGTTCTTCAAAGTCTGGGAGATCTTTTACAAGTGCATTTTTTAGCTGTGCTGCATAAATATAGCCAAGAGCATAAGAAGGAAAATAACCAAAGCTTCCATCAGACCAGTGTACGTCTTGTAGCACTCCTTCTCCATCGTGTGCTGGACGAACTCCTAGGTATTCTTCATATTTGTCATTCCAAATTGTTGGTAAGTCTTTCACTTCGATTTCTCCGTTTATTAGTGCTTTCTCAATTTCATAGCGGATAATAATGTGAAGAACATACGTTAATTCGTCCGCTTCAATGCGGATAAGTGACGGTTTTACTTCATTTACCGCTTGATAAAACTCATCAAGATTGACCTTTTGGAATTGAGAGCCTCCATGTTCTTTCAATGCTTCATAATGACGCTCCCAAAATGCTTTTGTTCGTCCAATCATAAGCTCATAAAAAAGAGACTGTGATTCATGAATTCCCATTGACGTTCCTGTGCAAAGATTTGTTCCAACAAGCTCTTTTGAAATGTTTTGTTCATATACGGCGTGTCCGCATTCATGAATGGTTCCAAAAATAGCAACGCGAAAGTCACTTTCATCATATTTGGTTGTAATTCTCACATCTCCTGGATTAAGTCCAATTGCAAAGGGATGAACCGTTTCATCAAGGCGGCCTGCTTCAAAATCATAATCAAGCTCTTTTAATATTTCTAAGCTAAATGCTTCTTGTTTTTCCTTTGGAAATGCTTCATATAAAAAATCTGTTTTAGGAGACTCGGCTTTTTGGACTTTTTGTAAAAGAGTTAAAAGCGTTTCTTTTAAATCTCCAAAAACACGGTCAAGCGTTTCTACTGTAACGCCTGGTTCGTATGTATCGAGAAGTGCGTTATATTTATGCCCTTCATATCCCCAGTACTCTGCAAACTTTTGATTAAAGGCTACAATTTGTTCCAAGTACGGTTCGAAAAGAGAAAAGTCACTTTTCTCTTTTGCTTCTTCCCAGATGCTTCCTGCTTCAGAAGTTAGCATTACATATTCACGATATTCTTGCTCTGGAATTTTTTGATTTTGCTCATAGTCTTTTTTACATTCTTCAACCATTTTTAGCGTAATAGCATCAAGCTCTTTTTTAACTTCTTCGTCTCCTAAATCCTTTATGTACCCCGCCATTTCATTTGAAATAGACATTGAGAAAATATCGCTTGAGAGCATAGCCAAAACGTTAGAACGTTGCTTTACTCCTTTTTTCGGAGCTCCTGTTCGCATATCCCAATACATTACGTTTACAGCTTCTTCATATCCTCCCATTTTCTCAACATATGCGTGAAATTCCTCTTTTCGTTTATTTATATCCATTCACTGCACACTCCTTTTGGTTACTTATTCCTATCGTATCATAAAACAAAAAAAGGATGCTGATTTTAGCATCCCTACTTACTTATGTGAGATATAATAGGAATATCGTTTTCCAACAAGCATTTCATAGTTTTGAGCAGCAAGTAAATCTTCTCTCGCATTCGCAAACTCAGTTGCTGTAATCTCCGACATTTCGCCTGTTCCGTTTAACTCATTGTAACTTCTCTCCAACGCTTGCTGGATGAGAGAAAAATTGATACGTTCTTTCATTCAAGCATTCCTCCTTATATTTTTCATGAATACCTCTACTATATTCAAGGATTCTCATTCTATGCCTTCTTTTATTGTCGTCTTTTTCATAAAAGGATATACTTACTATAGAAAGTTGAAGGAGGAACAAAAATGATACGATTTGGCGTTATTGGGACCAACTGGATAACAGAGCGTTTTATTGATGCAGCTAAAGAACTCGATGATTTCTCTCTTACGTCTGTCTATTCAAGAACAGAAGAGAAAGCGCGCGAATTTGCTCATAAAACAGGTGCTTCTTTTACCTTTACTTCTATTGAAGAAATGGCAAAAAGCAATGAAATTGATGCAGTTTACATTGCAAGCCCAAACTCTTTTCATCATGACCAGGCTATTCTTTGTATGAAGCACGGTATTCATGTTTTATGTGAAAAACCCCTTGCTTCAAATGCAGCAGAAGTAGAAAATATGATTAAAACAGCTCAAGAACAAAAAGTAGTATTTATGGAAGCTATGAAAGCAACGCTTTTACCAACATTCCTAAACATAAAAGAAAATGTCCATAAACTAGGGACTGTCCGCCGCTATGTTGGGAACTATTGTCAGTACTCATCACGCTATGATGCATTTAAAGAAGGAACTGTCTTAAACGCATTTAATCCAAAGTTTTCAAATGGCGCACTTATGGACCTTGGCGTATACTGCCTTTATCCTCTCGTTGTCCTCTTTGGGCAACCAAAAAGCGTAAAAGCAGAAGCAACAATGCTTTCTTCAGGGGTTGATGGACAAGGAAGCATCATTCTTACATACGAAGATATGGAAGCTGTTATTACGTACTCTAAAATCACCAATTCTTCTCTTCCTTCTGAAATTCAAGGTGAAGAAGGAAACATGGTAATTGATGAAATTCATACGCCGAAAAAAGCACACATTTATTACCGTAATGGTGAACAAGAAGATATTAGCGTAGAGCAAAATGAAAAAGCAATGTATGCTGAAACCCAAGAATTCTTAACGCTCATTAAGGAAGGGCATTTAGAGTCAAAAGTGAATTCCCATAAAAATTCACTTATCACAGCAAAAGTTTTAACAGACATTAGAAAACAAATTGGCCTTGTTTTTCCGGCTGATCAATAAAAATAAGGGTTGAAAAAGCACTGCTTTTTCAACCCTTATTTTATGATTGAGGCTTTCGCGGTGGACGCGGCCCCCAATATTGATAATAATTTGTTTCAATAAAGCCATTAAACAATTTGCGTTTCTTTGTTGCTTGTTTTCCGTAAAACTGTTCGAATCCTTTATGTGACGTAATAATATATGCGCTCCATGTATCAAGTTTATTAAAAGATATACCCATCTCTTCATAGAGACGTTCAACTTGCTTGCGCTCTTGCATACGTTCACCGTACGGAGGATTCGCCACAATAACTCCGTATTCTTTGTTTGACGTGAGGTCACTTGCCTGCATTTGCTTGAATTCAACCAAATCTCCAAGACCTGCTTCAATGGCATTATTTTTTGCAATATCAATCATTTTGTGGTTAATGTCATATCCTGCAATATCAAGCGGTTGATCATAGTTTGCAAGATCTTCGGCTTCTTCGCGTGCTTTATCCCATACTTCCTGTGACATCCATGGCCACTGCTCTGAGTCAAACTCACGGTTAAAACCTGGAGCAATATTTTGACCGATAAGAGCTGCTTCAATCGGAATTGTGCCAGACCCACAGAACGGATCAATGAACGGACGATCTGGATGCCATGTTGTAAGTTTAATAAGAGCTGCTGCAAGCGTCTCTTTTAACGGAGCTTCCCCTTGTCCTGTTCTGTAGCCGCGCTTATGTAATCCAGCACCTGACGTATCAATTGTAATTGTTGCAATATCTTTTAAAAGAGAAACTTCAATTTTAAAGAGCGGTCCTGTTTCTTCAAGCCATCCGCTTCTTACACTATAATGGCTTTTCACTTTCTCTACAATGGCTTTTTTCACAATACCTTGACAGTCTGAAACGCTAAAAAGCTTTGATTTTACTGATTTTCCACTCACAGGAAAGTTTGCATCAGCAGGTAAAAAGCGTCCCCAATCAAGTGCTTTTGTTCCTTCAAAGAGCTCATCAAATGTTGTTGCTTTAAACTCACCAACTTTAATTTTCACACGATCCGCTGTTCGAAGCCAAAGGTTTGAACGAGCGATAGCTAGCTCGTCTCCTTTAAAAACAACTTGACCGTTTTTTACGTTTGCTTCATATCCTAATTCTTGTACTTCTTTACCAACGATTGCTTCAATTCCCATTGCAGCCGTTGCAATTAGCGTATATTGCTTTTTCATTGTTCACATCCTCATTATGTTCAGTCATTCATATCATATCAAAATATTTCCCACAAAAAAACTCTCCTAGTAATCCACGCTAGGAGAGCTGATGTTGGAATGAAATTATTTAAACTACAGTGTAGCCGTTCATAATAGCGTTTCGTAAGCCATGTTCTGTTCCGTTGTACTGCAAACGGCTATATAGCCTCGTACTCAGGTGGTAATCATTTATCTACGAAAGCATGTAGCTTTCGTCCTTCCCTCCGTTTGATTCCTTTAGGAAGATGCCCCTACCATTATTTGGGTTTCTCGCTCGAGGGGTTTACCGCGTTCCACTCTCCCTATTTCTAGGGAGACTACGTCACTGTGGCACTTTCAGAGTACTCCAACCATATCGAATGACTTAGGTTATTTCCCCGCCGTTAGCCCTTATAAGGCTACCCTAGCTTATGAATTGGCTAGGCACGAACACTACAAGCATCTCAGCTTGTGCGAGCATGGACTTTCCTCTACATTATCAAAGTAATGCAGCGATTACCTAAAACGCCATCATGAATAGCGACAAAGCTTAGTATAATAAAAATAACCGCACTTTGCAACTTCTTTTTTTTGTTAAAGTTACCATCAATCGTATAACTTGCTGCCAAACACGTGTTTTTCTAAGTTTGAAAGACGTTTTAAAATATCAAAATTTGTTGTACCTGCTTGT
Source organism: Priestia filamentosa (assembly GCF_900177535.1). Lineage (NCBI taxonomy): Bacteria > Bacillati > Bacillota > Bacilli > Caryophanales > Bacillaceae > Priestia > Priestia filamentosa. The sequence goes on along the minus strand of NZ_FXAJ01000003.1, from coordinate 295,243 downwards.
GGCTGTGTTGCCGTCTGTGGCTGGCTGCTAGGCTGCTGAGCTGAACGTTTTGGCATCTCTGTTAACTGACGTTTCAAACGATTGTTTTCTTGACGCAAAGCTTCTAGCTCCTGCTGAAAGTTTTCATAGTCTTTAATAATAGTGTCTAAAAACTGATCAACTTCCTCTTGGTTATAACCACGCATACTTGTTTTAAAATCTTGTTCTAAAATTTCCTTTGCCGTTAACTGAATTTTATCTGAAATCATTTTTTCACCTCATACATAACCCTTTTCATGATAACTGCTTTCTGTACCGGATCGCTATGTAGTGCCTCTTGCGAACGTTTTTCTTTAAATTAGTAAAGAACTCTTGCCTCTATTTTTTCAAAAAATGAGGCACTTGTCAATTTTCTTTTACAGAAATGTTACAAAAAGCTAATAACTGTCTTCATTAACAATTTCCTGCAAATCATCCATTGTAATGACATCAATCGGATAATTTCCTGTTTCTGCTTTCTTTTGAGCAAGTTTATACATATACTGTGGTGTTCCCTCATTATTCTCATCATAAACAATAATCATACTGTCGCTTTTCGCCATAAAAATTTGATTCTTTGCTCTAAACTGAGCTGGGCTTTCATATTTCTTTTTTGAAATGCTATCAAAAAAGTCAGCGCTTCCGCAAATAAACTCATAAAACTCTTTATTTTCTTCATTCCAATTTTCTTCTTGATGGAGAAAAGGAGTTAAAATCGCTAGTTTTAAGTCGGGATATTCAAGTTGCAAATCGAGCACAACTTCAGCGCTCCAAAGCTCAACACCAAGCTGACCACTTATTAAGACCCATTCGCCTCCTTGTTCAATAAATGACAAAAGGCGTCTCTTTATTCCTTTTTTTATATAATCAATACCAGGATGCGAAGAAGAAAACACGCCAAGCTCAAACGGCTTGTATCCTGTTATCGTTACAACATGACTCAATGCTTATCCTCCTATCTATGTAAAAGAAGGAACTAGATCTAGTTCCTTCTCCCTTTTCTAGAAGCGGCCTCCAAATGGAGGGCGTTGTCCGTATGGAGGGCGTTGTCCGTAGTTAAATTGCTGGTTCGTTACCACATTTTCAGTAGACTGAGTATGCGGGAAGTAATGTTGATGTTTGAAATTTGTGTGATGAACATGTGTTGTGTGCGATGGGTGAATGTGTGGTACGATCACTTCTTCATAGCTGTTTGTTGTACAACATTTTGTTGGATGAACAATTGGTGGCAATACTTTCGGACGATTACAATGATTTTTAAACATTTTTCATTTCCCCTTTCCTTTCTGTTGGTACAATACTAACTTATGATGAAAGGGGACTACATGTACTAATATAAACACCTAATTTCAGTAGTTTTTCACATAAACAGCATGTTTATATTTTTCAAACTACTGAATATAACAACAGTTAAACCAACAAGTGCAAAAAAAGACACTAGTAAAATCTGTCTCATTGAAACCTCTCCATCTTTCTCTATTTTCTTTTGATATGGCAATATTTTAGCAAGTCTAAATCACATGAGCAAGCAATATTTTATTACATTTTCACAAGGCGGTGATTCCTTTTAAAAGCGCTACAGAGCAACCTTTTCCCGCAATCTTTTCAACCTTTTCTCAAGCTCTTGTTTTAGACGCTCATTTGTTGTTTCGTCTATATAACTATACGCTTTTTCGGCATAAAAAGTTGCATCTTTTATTTTTTTAAATTGATGTTCATAAAGCTTAGCAAGTTCAATTTGAGCTTGCATAATGAGTTTTCTTGTTCGTTTGATTCTCCCGAAATATCCTCGACTTTTTTCCCACTCTTTCTCACGCTTCGCCTGGATTCCTAAGGCAAACAGCGCCTTTTCTGCTTCCTCGTCCTCTCCATCAATTACTTCTTCATATTGACGTACTGCTCTTTCCTTTTCACCAAGCGCTTCGTACCACCTTGCTACTTCATATGATTCTGTAGAGGTTCTATCAACATTTTGCAACAAATGTTTTGATAGATGAATGTAAAGCGTAATAAGCGACAAAATATCCTGTTCATTATGTTGCATTACTTTCATAAGACCCTCAGTTTTTTTTGTTTCCACATAGTCAAAGTAAATCATTGGTGCTAAAAAACCCGGGATGTCATCATGACGCTCAATATTTAAAATTTCTTTCTCAACATTAACAAGCTTGACAGATTCTAACTTACGCTTCCATAACCGTCTTGAAGCATGTAGTAAATCAAAGTGACCGAATGAAGGAAGCTTTGGCAGATGCTCACGAAGCAGTGTATGACGCGTTTTTACCATTGGCCAATCAAAAGATTTGCCATTATACGTAACAAGAGCTTCATAGTTCACTTCCTGTAAAAAACTCTCATAAAAAGCAATTTCCCCACTTTGATCTGGTAAAACATGCTGACGAAAAATAACTCCATCTCGTTCAACTCGCGCATATCCGAGCAAAAAGATCGTGGTGCCCGCTCCAGTGCTTAACCCTGTTGTTTCAGTGTCAAAGAAAAAGAGTTCACTTGTACTATATCCTTTTGATGATAACGGATGATGATAATCCGTTGCATTCCATCCTTCAATGACATGAGTAAGCTCCTTGAATGTGTATAAGCCATGTTTATAATCAAGCGGGTATTTTACTTCTCGAATTAAACAAAATCCTTCTGTTCCCTTGTAAACAGTCGTATTAAAGTTTTCCCATTCGTCCAGATATGGAATACTTTGTACAGGAGGGCGCAATTTTGGTTTTTCTTTTCCCTCTTCTACATTCAAATGCGATTTCATTCGTGCCAGTTTGTTTTTAAGTGACATTTTTTTCACTCCGATTAAGTAACCTTCTATAATAAATCAAGCAGCTCTAAGCTTCTTTCTTTAGCGTTTTGGGTATCAATTTCTGTTCCAATACAAGACGGACAGCCATCTTCACATGGACATCTTACAATAAGATCCTTTGCTGCTTCTTTAATTTCAGCAAATCGTTTAAATACATTTTCACTAAGTCCAATTCCCCCTGGATATCGATCATACAAAAAGACTGTTGGCAGCCCTGTATATGTTGCTTTAATTTGGGGAACAACATATATATCATTGCGATCACACATAACATGAATAGGTACAACGTGACGCAGGACATTTGAAATACCTGCTAAAAGTTGCTCTAGTGCTTTTTCTTCAAATTTTCCTACATCTTGTAGCTCAAACCATGCCGAACTTGTATGAAGCTCTTCTTCCGGCAAATGAATTGGTCCTGATCCAATATTTTCAAACGTACTTAAGCGGATTTTCTTAAAAATCGTTGGCATTGCATTAACCGCTACTTCTCCATAGTGAACATTTGAATGCTTATTTTCTATGCTTTCGTCAATTTCAAGCACCTTTAAATTAACCGCTAAGTTTGCATCTGTAAAATACTCAACGTCAACTTCTCTCACATATGCTTTCTTTTCTTCCCAATCAAGTTTTTCAACTTGATATTGAATACCTTGATGAAGATAAATAGCTTCCTCATGAAGAAGAGTCATAGCGCTAAAGCGATCCATTTCCCCAATAATTTGTCGATTTCCAGTTTCAGAAATATCCACGATCACAACATTTTCTTGTGATGCTGAACGAAGACTAATATTTGTAGCGGGGAAGGACTCATTAGCCCAGTACCATTTTTCTCCTGACTCGTAAAGCACTCTTTCCTCCACTAAAAATTCTAAAACATCTTCAATCTCAACTCCGCCAAAAACTTCTCCTTTTCTAAAGGGAAGTTCGTATGCTGCGCATTTCAAATGATCAACTAAAATAACTAAGTTATCGGGATTAATGCGCGCAAACTCAGGTGAACGTTCAAAAAAATAGTCTGGATGCTGGATGACGTACTGATCCATGGGAGCAGAGCTTCCAACCATTACAATGAGTGCCTCTCCGTGCTTTCTCCCCGCTCTTCCTGCCTGCTGCCATGTACTTGCAACTGTTCCAGGATACCCCGTCATAACACACACTTGAAGCTGACCGATATCTACACCAAGCTCAAGAGCGTTTGTACTCACAACCCCCATGATGTCTCCTGTTCTTAAGCCTCTTTCAATTTCTCGGCGCTGTTTCGGTAAATAACCTCCTCGATATCCTCTGATCGACTTTGGTCCAAGCTCACGTTTCACAAGCTCCTTTAAGTGACTTAAAATAATCTCAACTCGCACTCGACTTCTTGCAAACACAATTGTTTGAATATTATTTCTTAAGAAATCTTTGGCAAGTTCATTCACTTCAACTGTTGCACTTTTTCTTATATTAAGCGGCTTGTTCACAATGGGAGGATTGTAGAAAACAAAATGTTTTCTTCCGCTTGGCGCTCCGTTATTATCAATTAACGTCATCTTCTCTCCCGTGAGCCCTTCTCCGAGCTCAAGCGGGTTGGCAATTGTTGCAGATGTACATATAAAGAGCGGATAACTTCCATAAAAGTTGCAAATTCTTTTTAATCTTCGGATAACATTTGTAACATGACTGCCAAAAATACCTCGGTATGTGTGAAGTTCATCAATTACTATATATTTTAGGTTCTCAAAAAGAGAGACCCATTTTGTATGATAAGGTAAAATAGCCGAATGAAGCATATCAGGATTTGTAATTACAATATGCCCTGCTTTTCGAACCGTTTGCCGTATTTGAGGAGATGTGTCACCGTCATACGTGTAACTTTTAATATCAATTCCCATCTCATCAATGATTTCATTAAGCTCGCTTTTTTGATCTTGAGCAAGCGCCTTTGTCGGAAAAAGGTAGAGTGCTCGGTTTTCTTCGTTCTCAGCAATTGACTGCAAAACAGGTAAGTTATAACACATAGTTTTCCCTGAAGCTGTTGGTGTGACAGCTACAATACTTTTCCCATCTTGAATCTCCTTATATGCTGTTGCTTGATGTGTATAAAGCTCTTCAACACCTCGTTTTTTCAGTGCTCTCTTAATGCGCTCATCAATACTTTCGGGCATTTTCACTGTTTTAGCTTCTTTTGGCTCAATTTCATGCCAATAGGCAATGTTTTCATTCTTTCTTAATCTATCAATTAACTCTTTTAAAGATTTTTTATGCTTCATTTTTGTCACCTCTATTCTTTTTATTCTATCGAATGTTTGTTTCGGTTTCTATAAGAAATATTTCCTTTCACTTTAAATATAAAAGCATAAAATTCCGCTTTTCTTCATATTTAAATATGCTTTCTTCTCCTTTATATTTTTTCACAAAATAAAGCGATGAACAAAATCTTTCTTTATTCATCGCCCCTACTTCTTTTTATATAAAATTCCTCATTCTCATCTAAAACTCATATAATCTTTGATACTACCCATTCAGACACGATTTTCCTTCGATAGTGAGTTAATAAAGTTTCAAAATCAACTCCATTTGAATGCTCGCTCCCTGTTTTATACCACCTTTTCAATGTAAGAGATTTCTATAAATCAACTATAGTATTTATACGTGCAAATATAAAAATTGTTATTTTCATGAGTATTTATTTTCATAAATCGATTTTCTCTTTTCTTGTATGAAGCCTATAAAATGGTTATGATGTTAGTAAGATTGATGGAGGGATTACAATGCAACCAAAATATAAAACTGTAAAAGACGAAATTAAATCGTGGCTTATGAGTGATAAGTTTTCCCCGCATGATAAATTACCAACTGAAACACAGCTTATGGAAAAATTTCATGTAAGTCGACATACTATCCGTAGAGCGATTGGAGATTTAGAAGTAGAACATTATCTATATCGCATTCAAGGCGGCGGAATGTATGTTGCAAATTGGCGAGAAAAACAGGAAACTCAAACACTCACCAAAACAATTGCTGTCCTAACGACTCATATTGCTGACTATATTTTCCCAAGCATTATTGTCGGCATTGAAAAAGTTTTGTCAGAACATTCTTTTTCACTTTTACTTTCTAGTACACATCACGACATTTTATTAGAACGGAAAAGCTTAGAAAATTTACTCTCGCATCCAATTGAGGGCATTATTGTAGAGCCAACGAAAAGCTCCTATCCTAGTCAAAACATTGGATTTTATAAAAACTTAGAAAAAAGCAATGTTCCTTGTGTTATGATTCACTCTACATATCAAGACACAAATTTCCCTTCGCTGATGATGGATGATACAAAAGGCGGATATATGGCAACTGAGCATTTGCTATCACTTGGACATCGTAAAATCCTTGGAATTTTCAAAACGGATGATCACCAAGGGTTAAAACGGATGAATGGCTTTATTTCTGCTTATCAACAAAATCCTTCTCTAGCCGTTCCAGGAGATTTTATTACATATGGAACAAACGAGGAAAAGAAAGAGTTACCCCAGCGTATTAAAGCAAGTTTAACAAGTTCAAATCGTCCAACTGGTATTGTATGCTACAACGATCAAGTTGCTTTAACTGTGATGAGCATCGCTAAGGAACTAGGCCTGAGTATTCCAGAAGATTTATCAGTTGTTGGATATGACGACTCTCAGGTCGCAAAGATTGTAGACGTTAAATTGACAACGATAAAGCATCCAAAAGAACAGATGGGAATTGACGCAGCAAATATGATTTTAAAACTTATTGAAGCACCTCTTACAAAAAAAGTAGAATCGATTGTATACCCACCAGAACTTGTCATCAGAGAATCAACAAAAGAAATAAGAGATTAAACATCTATTTTTTAATAGGTGTTTTTTTGTATGCATACTTTTTATCTATTGACATTTATACGTATAAATTATAGAATCAACTCCAAAGAAAGCGTTTTCTCTTTATTATTGTTAAGTATACAAAGGGGGAAGAACAATGGGAAATCAGCAAAGTGTAATGAAACATTCAGTCTGGTATATTGCTGTCATTTCAATGGCTGCCGGAATGGCTGGGCTTCTATATGGATATGACACAGCTGTTATTTCAGGAGCTATCGGTTTCTTGCAAGAGCTGTATGGTTTATCACCATTTATGGAAGGGTTCGTAATTTCAAGTATTATGGTTGGAGGTATTATTGGAGTTGGTATTTCTGGATATTTAGGCGATATTTTCGGACGTCGAAAAATCTTAATGGCAGCTGCCATAATCTTTTCTATCTCCTCGGTATTATCTGCCCTTGTTAATTCAGTCGAAATGCTTATTGCGGCCCGTATCTTTGGAGGTCTAGGAATTGGCTTAGCTTCTTCACTAGCTGTGACGTATATTACCGAATGTGCTCCTCCTGCTATCCGGGGGCGATTGTCATCCATGTATCAACTATTTACAGTACTCGGTATTTCTTCTACCTACTTTGTCAACTTAGCTGTAGCAAATGCTGGCACGCACAGTTGGGGCGTTGAAGCAGGATGGCGGTGGATGTTAGGATATGGAATGATTCCGTCTCTTCTCTTTTTCATTACTCTCCTTTTTGTTCCGGAAAGTCCTCGTTTCCTTATTAAAAAAGGAAAAGATCAAGAAGCTCTTTCTATTTTGCGTCGGATTAATGATAAGCAAACAGCAGACTTAGAAATGAAAGCGATTAAATCATCCATTACTACAGAAACAAATTCTTCTATGCTAAGATTATTTCAACCTGGATTAAGAAAAGCACTTGGAGTAGGTATCTTTTTAGCGCTCTTCAACCAAGTAATTGGCATGAATGCAATTACTTATTACGGTCCTGAAATTTTTAAATCTGTTGGATTTGAAAACAACACAGAGTTTGTAGCAACAAGCCTTGTTGGCGTTGTGCAGCTCATCTCCACAATTGCCGCTGTCTTTTTAATTGACCGGGCAGGTCGAAAAAAATTGATGGCGATCGGTTCAAGTTTAATGGCCTTTTTCATGCTTTTAATTGGAGGCGTTTTCTTCTTTAACATTGCAGGTCCATGGCTTATTATCTTTATCATTGGATTTACAGCTGCATTTTGTATTTCAATGGGACCTATTCCTTGGATTATGATTCCTGAAATTTTCCCAAACCATTTAAGAGCAAGAGCTGTTGGATTAACGACAATGTTCTTATGGGGAGCAAACTGGGCAATCGGACAGTTCACCCCAATGCTCCTAAGCGGATTGGGAGGAGCATATACTTTTTGGACGTTTGCTGTTATTAACGTTATATGCTTTATCTTTGTTATGACAATTGTACCTGAAACAAAAAATAAATCTCTTGAAGAAATTGAACAGTTTTGGACACCAAACAAAAAGGATACTCAAAAACTATCTGTTTAAACGAATAGTGACTCTCTTTTTATAATAAAAAGGCCAAATGCTATATTAGCATTTGGCTTCTTTTATACTTGTATTTTATTTTGCTCCCATTCTTTCACAATAGAAAGAGAGTCTTTATAATAATTTTTTACAACCTCAATATACCCTTCTTCCTTTACAGGTGTAAATGGATTGGGTCCAGGAGCAGTCATTTCCATAATAATTGGGCCTCTGTAGTCAATCTCGTGCAGCACTTCAATCTGTTCATGAATATTAGCGTGTCCTTGGCCAATACCTTGGCGGTTTGAATCCCCAATATGATACACACCTAAATGTTGTCCAACCTCTTTTAGCGCTTGAGCTGGATTTTCCTCTTCAATGTTCATATGATATGAATCAAGGAGAACTTTTAAATTGGAGCTTTTCACATCTTCAATGAGTTTTAACGCTTCTCGCCCTGTTCGTACTTGGTGATTTTCATATCTGTTTAACACTTCAAATACAACTTCAATATGAAGGTTCTCAGCTTTTTGTAATATCTTTTTAGAGCTTTCAACAAGCCTTGCCCAATCATCTTGTTCGTCTCCGCATCCAACAACTTTTCCAACATCCCCATGCAAACAAATTCGTTTTGCTCCAAGCTCATCTGCCCAGGAAAGGAGATCTAGAAAATACTCAACCGCTTCTTTGCGAACGATTTCATTATCACTTGAGATATCTACATTGTTTGGCGTAATAGACAGGATTTTTAAATCATATTTAGAAAGGATAGTGGCTATTTCTCTAGGATCTTGACTAATATCCCCTTCCACTTCTACCCCATTTACTCCAACTTCACTTGCTAGACGGCACTTTTCTTCAAAAGGAACATTTCCAAATGTCCATAAACATATTCCGTAGTCTCTTTTCATAGTAGCCTCCTATATATGATAATTTTTCATTTTACTTTCGAATAGATACCGCGATTTCTCTAGAACGAACCGTTTTCTTTGATGAGATTTCAGCTTCAATTTCTTCAAGCGTTTTTCCTTTTGTTTCAGGAACAAATTTATAGACGAATAGAAAGGCAAAGATGCCAATCGCACCGTACGTAAGGAAAAGCGAACCTGAGCCAAAAGAATTTAATAAAACAGGAAATGAAAGGGATACAGCAATGTTTGCTAACCAAAGCGTCGTACTTGCTAATCCGATTGCGGTACCTCGAATTCTCAGTGGAAAAATCTCTGCAAGGACAACCCAGACAACCATTCCCCAACTGGCTGAATACGCTACCATAAATAAGCATAAGCATGTTAATAAAAGCCATCCCGGCGCTGTGAAAAATAGCGTGCTAATCCCAAGCACAACAAGAGCAATAGACATTCCTACATTACCGAGCAGCATGAGCATTCTTCTACCTATTTTATCAATCAGAACTAGACCAATCATTGTAAAAAGTAAGTTTACAATTCCAATTCCAATTGTTCCAGCAATAGCACTCGAAGCCCCAAAACCTGCGTTTTTTAAAATGGTTGGGGTGTAATAAATGATAGTGTTCGTTCCAATCACCTGTTGAAAAATAGCTATTCCTACCCCGATGAATAAAATGGGTTTTACAGCTGGAGCAAACAGAGCGGAGAAAGGTACTTTTTTTGCTGTTTTTACTTCTTGAATACTTTTAATTTCTTCTTCAACAAGTTTTGCATCACGCGTTAGAAGCAAAACTTTTCGCGCGTCTCCTTCTCTGTTTTGTTTTAATAACCAGCGTGGACTTTCCGGCATAAAAAACATTCCAACCATTAAAAGAACAGAAGGTACGACGGCTAGAAGCAGCATCCAATCCCATCTTCCTGAAGCAGAGAAAGCGAAGTTGACGATATAAGCCATAAGAATCCCCAATGCATTCATTAATGTATTTAGTGAGGCAACTCTTCCGCGTATTGCTGCCGGTGCCATCTCTGAAAGATAAAGCGGTACAAGAGCAGAAGCTCCCCCAACAGGAACACCAAGGAAAATCCGAAATAACACAAGGACTTCCACGGTTGGTGCTAAACCTGTTCCAATTGCTCCAATTGTAAATAGAACACCAAGCAATATAATCGTTTTCTTTCGACCAAACTTATCAGCTATAGGTCCACAAATAGCAGCCCCAACTAAGGCACCGATTAAAACACCGCTTACAACTAGTCCTTCCATAAAAGGGGTCAATTCTAAATCTTCCTTAATAAATAACAGCGCTCCAGATATAACGCCTGTATCATAGCCAAAAAGCAACCCACCTAAAGCTCCGAAAAAATAAATGACGCTAATATATGATTTTTTAGATTTCATAACGTCCTCCAAAACAACTGTAGTTTTTATTTACCTCTTGGCTGCTTTCATACTGCGCTCTTTTTTATTTCCTACATTGTGAAGTTGACTCTCTTATAACGAGCTTTGGTGAAAGAGTTACTCGTTGTTTTACATCGCTTTTTTGCTCAATCTCACTTATAAGAAGTTCAATGACTTTTTCACCCATCTCTTTCTTTGGCTGTTCAATTGTTGTAAGCTGTGGATCGCTAATTTTAGCAAGTATGCTATTATCAAAGCCAATCACAGAAAGTTCATGCGGAACGGAAATATTTAAAGAACGAGCAGCTTGCAAAACCCCGAGAGCAAGAATCTCGGTTGAAACGAAAATAGCAGTTGGTCTTTCTGAAACATCTTTCAGCAGTTTTAAGCTTGCTTTTTTACTTTCATGAAGATCGTGCGGACAGTAGACAATATCTTTATCATTAAAAGGAAGATTTGAAAGACGAAGACCTTCTTTAAATCCCTCTGCCCGCTGTTTAATAGAAGGAACATCAACATCCTCTGCAATCATGGCCATCCTTTTATGCCCAAGATCAGCAAGATGAGTAGCTGCTTCGTATCCACCTTGAAAATCATCAACTACCACCGTCTGGAGCGGAAGATAAGGAACATCACGCGAAAGCATCGCAACAGGCATATCGCTATCAACAAGCTCTTTTATTGCTTTTCTGTTTTTTAATCCTGTTGCAATAATAAGTCCATCAACATATTTTTGACGAAGCATTGAAATATATTGATCTTCTCTTGTTGAGTCATTATCTGTACTGCAAATAATAACGTTAAATCCCCTCTTCCTTCCGCTGTCCTCCACGGCTCTTGCTACCTCAGCCATAAAGGGATTTGCTACATCTGGAATTAGTAATCCAATTGTTTTAATTGCTTTTTTTACAGATGAAACAACGCTTGGCTGATACTGAAGTTCTTCGATTATATTACGAATTCTTTTTTTTGTTTTTTCACTAATGTTTCCTGTTCCATTTAATACTTTTGAAACGGTTGAAATCGAAACGTTCGCTTTTTTGGCTACATCATATATTGTCGCTTTCACGGGAAAACCACCTCTACTGTTGTTTACCATAAGTATAAGCGAACTTCGATTTCCTAAAAAGCTCTTCTCTGTCTTTTCTTAGACAAGATTTGAAACAGTGTGCTCAATTTGAATTGGTTTCTTTTGCATAACAGATTCAATGCAAGCACGTGCAATAAGAAGGGCCATTCTTGCTTCTTCTCCTCCAACTGCTGTTTTTTCGTTATTTTGAACAGCATTTACAAAAGAAGCTAATTCTTCTACATAAGCATCGTGTAATAGATGCTGATCATAGCGAAGTGTATTATAACTTACTCCATCTTTGTTATAACGCGTCATATTAGATTCTCGAATACTTCCAATTGTCATCATCCCTTTTGAACCGAACGCTTCTGCTCTTACATCATATCCATATACAGCTTGGAAATTGGCTTCTGCGGTAGCGATTGCTCCATTATCATATTTAATTGTCACAACAGCCGTATCCAGGAAACCTCTTTCCTTAAAATCCGGTCTAACTAAAGCATCTGCTACAGCATATACTTCTATAGGAAGAGCTCCTGGATTTAGATAGTTTAAAACATCAAAGTCATGAATGAGTGTTTCCAAAAATATTGTCCACTCTGGAACAGGAGCTGGATCCGCTAATACTGGGTCTCTTGTTAAAGAACGTAAAAGCTGTGGCGTGCCAAGATCCCCTTGTACAATCTCATGATGTGCGCTCTTAAAATCTTTTGAAAATCTGCGGTTAAATCCTACTTGAAGAGGAACATTGTACTCATTAACTGTTTGAATAACCCGATCTGCTTCTTCGATCGTTACAGCCATTGGTTTTTCACAAAACACAGCTTTCCCATTTTGTGCTGCTCTAATAATATTTTCTGCATGTGTTCTGGCTGGCGAAGCGATCACAACTCCATCAACACCCGAATCTTTAAACATGTCTAACGGATTATCATACGCTTTGGCTGAGGAACCTAGTGTATGAATTAATTTTTCAGCAGCTCCGCTCACAGGGTCTGCTACAGCATATAATTCTGCTCCAGAAAGTCGTTTCTCTATTGTTTCTGCATGAAAAGCTCCCATTCTTCCCGCACCAACTAGACCAATTCTAAGTTTCTTCATCTCCAACACCCCTATGTCTGTTTTATCTAACTAGATATTTTTAGGAAAGCTCTTTCCTTATGAACCAATTGTAAGCATTTTCATTGTTAAGGTCAACATATTTTTTTATTATTCAGAAAAATACCCAAAGGACAAAGCATAGAAAGGCTTTAATTCTTTAGGTATGATAAAGAAGTGTGCATATAAACTTTCATTTTTTCCCTTCAATAGAATAACCATCTTTCATATAGTCACATCCATACTTTTCATAATAATCTTCAAGCTTTGTTGCCAAGTAGAGCTCATCAAATCCTTGCTCTTTTGCTTTTTGGATGCCATGCGCTAAAAGGCGTTGACCTAAGTCTCTTCCTCTCCATTCTTTTTTCACATAGATACACTTGTCGACTAATGAAATCTGTTCGTAATAAAACATAGGAAGCAATAATTTTATTTCCGTTCACCTTAATATAAAAACAGGGTAACTCTTCATCTGTATAACAAGAATGAAACATACAATCTTGATAAAAATGCTGATTAGCTTCTGTGCGCCAAGCATTCCAAAAGATTTCTACCGCATAATTAAAAAACTCCATTTTTTTCAATTCATAAATTCTCCTCTTTTCCGCTCATCTTTCTCCTCATTATAATCAACAGACTTCTACGTTAGTCTATAGTGAAAATTCATTCCTGACAGAAATACTTACGAAAACGCATGAACGTAAAGAACATGGAGATATTAGAAAAAGAGGAGGTGCTAATATATGACAAATCCATATCTTTGCCCAAGCTGCAAAACTAATCGCACTCGTTTCAACCTTATTTCTCAAGTTGCTCAATCTGTAAAAATGGATCCACAGTCTGGAGAAATTACAAATGAATATGATGACAGCAACCGGGATGCATTCCATTTAGCTTACAAAGGGCCAGAACGAAAAGTTCAGTGCGGAACTTGTGGGCTTGTGGAAGAAGAACAAACATTTATTAATCATGCCAAACTGAATCGCTAAAAGACTCAAGAATATCTTGAGTCTTTTTATTTACCTTTCTTATATAATGCACTTCTTCTCTTTTACTCGTATAATAACAAGAAAATGCATTATTTTTATAAAGCAAAGGAGGGCTTTTTCTTATGTATTCCGCTGAACAAAGCTTCATAAAGTTAACATCAGATCTCGCTCATATTATGCAATCTAAAGAGTATGAACATCGTGACATTATCTTTTTATGTATAGGATCAGATCGGTCCATCGGTGACTCTTTAGGTCCTTTAGTTGGAACAATGCTCAAAGAAAAAAAAATTCCCTTTGAAGTTTATGGTACATTAGAGACCCCCATTCATGCGTTTAATTTAGAAGATACGTTAAAAAAAATCACTAAAAGATTCAAGAAATCTCTCATTATCAGCATTGATGCTTCTTTAGGAGATGAGGATCATGTTGGGTCTGCTTTTCTTAAAAAAGGGCCTGTTGTCCCTGGAAAAGCCTTAAAGAAACTTCTTCCTAAAACAGGTGATTTCCATATCACAGGTGTTGTGAACTATGTTGATCCCCTCCCTTCTACTCAATTCCTCAATGATACACGTCTTTATATAGTAAGAAATCTCGCTCTGGCTATTTCAGAAGCTATACATCAAGCTTCGTTAGAAAATGTTCAGCATTTATGAAAAAAGCGGTTGTATAACCTCTGCTAGTTATACAACCGCTTTTTTATATAATAGCTCCTGTGATAACTGAAATTACGATCATTACTAGAGAACAGATGAGTGCCCATACAAAGGCATACTTTTGAATTTCACCAAGATCTTTTTTTACCATTCCGACGAGCAAGAGTGTTGAAGCAACAAGAGGGCTTAAAAAGTGAATAGGCTGACCTAATACAGAAGCTCGTGCAATTTCAACAGCTGTCGCTCCATAACTTGTTCCTGCTTCAGCTAAAATCGGCAAAACCCCAAAATAGTAAGCATCGTTAGATAAAATAAAGGTAAATGGCATACTTGTTAAAGCCACAACAATTGGAAAGAACGATCCTAGTGATTCAGGAATAATAGCGACTAGAGAATTAGCTATAGCATCTACCATTTTTGTACCGGAAAAAATCCCTGTAAAGATACCAGCTGCAAATACAAGCGTAACAACCATAATCGCATTTCCTGCATGAGCCATGATCCTCTCTCTCTGTTGCTCTATGTTTGGATAATTAATAATAGATGCTAAGACAAAACCAATTAGAAACAAGACTGGTATTGGAATTAGTCCCATGATTAGAATAACCATAACAGTGATAGTTAAGATCAAATTCAGCCACCGTAAATTTGGTCGCTTTAAGTTATCATGCGCAATAGAAGTGACGGCAGCTTCACTGATAGCGCTTTTCATCTCTGAAGCTGCCTTCATTGTAATAACTCCAAGGCGTTTTCGCTCTCTTCTCCCGAGCATGTAAGCAGTAAAAAGAATGGACAGCATACCTGCTAACATTGTAGGTACAATACCAATAAAAAACTCATTTGCATCCAAATGAAGAGAAGCAATTGCTCTTGTTGCAGGCCCTCCCCATGGTGTCATTCCGCTCATAATACTAACTGAAAGCAATGAAACAGTAGCTAAGATTAAAGGATTCATTCCAAGTCTTAAATATAGCGGTAACATAGCAGAAATAGTAATCATATGTGTTGTTGTTCCATCTCCATCTAATGCAACCGTCATAGCTATCACTGCACTTCCAACAGCAATTTTTACAGGATCACCTTTCACAATTTTGAGCATTGTTCGAATAAGGGGATCAAAGAGACCCGCATCTATTAGAATACCAAAAAAGAGAATTGCAAATAATAAAAGAGCTGCTGAAGGAGCTACAACTTTCAAACCATCAAGCATCATCTCTCCAATTTGTGACCCAAATCCCCCTAACAAAGCAAAAACAATAGGGACAATCGTAAGCGCTGCTACTGGTGAAAGACGTTTAGACATCATTAAGTACGTAAAAACAATAACCATTGATATTCCTAAAAAAGTTAAAATGTTAATTCCCTCCCCTTATAAAAAAGAAATCGCTTACAAAAACTTAAGAGATAATGAAGCGAAGTAAATAAAATTCCCCTTATGATTATTTACAGATTAGTCTAAACATTTTAATATGTAAAATATATTTTTTTGATAAAAATATTAAAAAAAACTTATAATCCAAATTTGAAAGAAAAAAGCACGCAATGCGTACTTTTATAGTTTCATCTTATTTATGAAATCAATGAATTGTTTTACAGCGGCAAGCTTTAATGAATCCTGATGGTACATAAGCCATGTATTACGCAGAACAGGTTCACCATTTTTATAAGAAAGACCATATGTATAAAGATTATCGGAAGGCTGCATGCAAATCTCCGGGAGAATAGAAACACCTAAATCATTTTTCACCATCTCTTTGCACGTTTCTTGTCGGTCAGTTTCCATTGTGACACGAGGAGGTGTGGAGAATCGGTCATTCCACCATCCTGTAATAAGATTTTTTAAAGAGCTATCTGTTTTATAGTTAATAAAAGGGATGGTCGTTAATTCGTTTAAATTCACTTCCCTTTTTGAAATTAAACAAAGGCGCTCTCTGTGAAGAAGCGTCTTCATTCCATGCCAGCGATAATTTCCTCGTAAAATGCCGAGTTGCACAACAGAAGAATTTAAAAGGTTCATAATCTCTGTGCTCCACCCTGTGTTTACGTTAAACTGAACAAGTGGAAACTGATTTGAGTATTGTTTTAAAATTTTTGGCAGTTTATATTGAGCAAAATTACTCGACGCTCCCAACCTTAAAGTGCCTCTAACCTCGTTTTTCATATTTAGCATATAATCTTTTGTAAGCTGTAGCTTTTTGATCATCTCCTCTGCATAGCTAGCTAAGTGAATACCTTCTGAAGTAAATTCAATCCCCCCTTTAACTTTTAAAAATATAGAAGTGCCAAACTCGTTTTCTAAGTTTTTAAGCCTGTATGTTAAAGCAGGCTGTGATACGTAAAGGCGCTCTGCCGCTCTGCTTATATTTTTCTCTTCATAGAGTGTTTTAATGGCTACCCAGTCCTTTTCATCCATTGTAATTCCTCCCTCATCTAGATTATAAAATTCTTTTATACTAACACTATAAAAATATGTATTTTACTTATAATTAAACATATCATACTATATTTTTAAAGGAAGCGGTACCAATGAAAATCTCATCATAAAGGTGGTTATCCTAATGAAAGTACCTGTAGCTCTAATGCGCGGTGGAACAAGCAAAGCCGTATTTTTTAACTATGATCATATGCCTTCAGATCATTCTCAATGGGAAGCTTTTCTGCTTGATATAATGGGAAGTCCTGATCAACGTCAAATTGATGGTCTTGGTGGTGGAAACTCTTTAACAAGTAAAGCTGCTATTATTCGTAAATCCACTTCTCCTCATATTGATGTTGAATATACATTTGGACAAGTGAGTTTAACGAATCAAACCGTTGATTTTAAAGGAAACTGTGGAAACATATCATCAGCAGTTGGCCCATATGCTATTGAGCAAGGTCTCGTCCAAGCGATAGAACCCATTACAACAGTACGAATTTTCAACACAAATACGAAAAAGCTTATTACGGCAGATGTGGAAGTTGAAAATGGCCATGTAAAAACAGATGGAAGCTTTTCAATTCCAGGCGTACCTGGTACAGGTTCTCCTATCTATCTTTCCTTCACCAAAAGTGAAGGAGCTGTGACAGGAAAACTTTTTCCGACTGGAAATCCTAAAGATACAATAAAAGTGAAAGATAAAATCTTGCAGA
Organism: Priestia filamentosa; assembly: GCF_900177535.1. NCBI lineage: Bacteria > Bacillati > Bacillota > Bacilli > Caryophanales > Bacillaceae > Priestia > Priestia filamentosa. The sequence goes on along the minus strand of NZ_FXAJ01000003.1, from coordinate 277,792 downwards.
TCTCAATTATAGATGTTGCAAATCCACTTGTATTTGTACGAGCTGCGGATATTGGCTTAACTGGAACGGAATTACCTCATGAATACACATCTGAACAATTGGATTTATTTGAAAGTATTCGTTCCATTGCTGCTGAACTATGCGGTTTTTCTTCTAAAGAAAAAGCAACCGTAAAAACTCCAGCTGTGCCAAAGCTAACTCTCATTGCTCCACCTATGAACTATATGGATGTAACAGGTGTAAATAGAGAAGCAAAAAATATGAATCTTGTCATTCGAATGATGTCTATGCAAAAACCTCATCAAGCATTAGCAATTACGGGAGCTATTTGTTCTACAGCATCAGCTTTCTTAGAAGATACTATTGTTTCTGACCTAGTAAAAGTAAATAATGCTATATTTCGTTTAGGTCACCCAGCAGGCATTATGGAAACAAAAGTTGATATTGAAGCAGGTCATATTCAAAGCATTAAAGTAGTTCGTACAGCTCGGAAGATTTTCGAAGGTTATGTTTATACAAAACAAAACTATGAACTATCTTACAATCTTGCTTAACTTTCTACTTTTAAAGTTCTAGTATTATTCTGTTGCTAAAAAGCCTTAACAACAATTAAGGCTTTTCTTTACATACATCCCTTCTTCTTTACTTTTTCGCATTCGCTAAATTTTCAACAAGTGCCTTTTCCCCAAATTCTTCATGAAGCAGAAGCTCTAGGAGAAGGCTTGCTGTTTCATCTGCTGTCTGAAGCTCTCCTTTTTCGTATGCTTCTTGAAATAAATGAACAAGTGGAAAACCAACTTTATGAACAGACCGAATTTCCTTTTGTAACTTTGTCTCGATAATCCCAGAATAAACAGAAGTAATGCGAACTGGCTTTTTCTTCTTTATTTAAGATTCTTTTAGCTAATACTTCTTCGATTCTACTCGTTCCTGTAAACACATAATAATTCATATCCCCCTCTCTAAATCCATATATATCCATAAATTCATATTGAAAGTTTATCACAAAAAAGAAAGGGTAACGTTCTTTTATATACTAATTTTTACAGGACGGTGAATGAAATGAACGCAGAAAAAACGTTAAATTTTAAAGATAAAGAGTATTTAAAAGAACAGATTTTTGACATTTTATCTTTTTATTATCCAAGATGTATCGATAAAAAAAACGGCGGATATATTAACGGCTTTTTAAGAGATGGAACAATTATGGATGAAGAAACAAAACATCTTGTTGGTACTTCTCGCTTTATTTATATCTTTAGCCTTGGAGCCCTTTTGGACGGTCCTGAATGGTGCAAGAAAGCAGCTCACCATGGACTTCAGTTTCTTGAAAATTATCATCGTGACAAAGAAAATAATGGATATTTTTTTGAATTAGAAAACCAAGAAGTTATCGATTCTTCAAAACAAGCTTATGGACACGCTTTTGCATTGCTCGCCTCTTCTATTGCTCTTCAAGCGGGAATTCCTGGAGCCAAAGAAGTTGTAAATAATTTATTCTCCATTACAGAACAATATTTTTATGATTCGGAGTATGGCTATTATATGGAGGAATGGAATGAAGATTGGACAAAGTCTTCTTCATATAGAGGGCAAAATGCCAACATGCATATGTGTGAAGCACTTTTAACAGCTTTTGAAGCAACAGGAGATAAAAAATATATAAATAGAGCCTATCATCTTGCTAAACGTGTTACAGGAGAACTTGCTGAACAAACAGGTGGGATGGTATGGGAACATTTCAAAGAAGATTGGAAACCAGATTGGGAGTACAACAAGATGGATACAAAGGATGAATTTCGTCCATATGGGTTTGTGCCAGGACATCAAGTAGAATGGAGCAAACTGCTTCTTTGGCTAGATCGTCACAAGTCAGAACCATGGATGCTCTCTCGTTCAAAGGAGCTCTTTCTAACAGCTTGGAAAAGAGCTTGGGACCAAAGCTTTGGTGGAATGTATTATTCACTGTCTCCAGAAGGAACAGTTATTGATCATGACAAAAATTACTGGGTAATGGCAGAAATTATTGCCGCTTCTGCTCTCCTAGCAACCAAAACAGGAGGAGATTCATTCTGGAACTACTATAATGAAACATTCTCCTACTGTAATAAGCATTTTATTGATCATACTTATGGAGCTTGGTATCCACTTCTTAGTGAGCAAAACAAACCTTATAGTGAAGAAAAGAGTTCAGCACCTAAAACAGACTATCATCCAGCATCTGCTTGTTATCAAGTAATGCGGGCCCTTTCATTTTTATAAAAATGAAAGAGAGAGGTTAGCTCAAGCTAATCTCTCTTTCATCTAGGAATAAGTTTTATACTCTGTACGGGTTGAACACAAAAGAGCGAGAAAATTATCGGTCTCCATAGCTCAAGATGTTCACTTCATTTGAAGCGCTTTATTTGCTATTTTTAAATCATTGCTTAAAAGGGCATTTAAATCATATGAAGGATAGTATCCTTTTTTATACATATAGTTAAAGATTTGTTCATGCCCTTTAATAGCTTTTAAAAGATGATTTGTAAGTACGTTGCGTAAAGAAGGAGTAGCTGTTTCCGTAATAGCAATTGAATAGTTACGAACAGAAGTTTTTAAAAGCCCTAATAAATCTCCTGAATAAAACCCAAGGTCACTTCGCCACTCTTCTTCCCGACCTGCTGGCGCTAAGGAATAAAACGGAATAAGCTCTTTAATATTGCCTTCAATATCAAGGATAGATTTTCGGTAAATTTCTCTTAAGTCTGGATCATTCACTTCTTTTATCATTTTTTTAAGCTTTATTAACCCATTGGATTGAAAAGCAACAAGCTCATGAATTTCAAGCGTCTCGTGCCATGCCAATGTTCTGCGTTCTTCCGTAGACATGATAATCCCTCCTCTAATCTCTTTGTTCGTCAACCCATCTTATTCTGAAACGAAAAAATGGTTAATTGTCCTAATTCAATTCTTCATTTATAGAAAGCATGTTTATAAAATGTTTGGTAAATCTAAAAGGGTGAAAAGAAATAAAAGAAAAACTTTTTAAAAAAGGGAGGAATACAAAATGAAAATGGCTGGAAATACTGTCCTCATTACAGGGGGAGGCTCAGGAATTGGATTAGCTTTTGCTGAGCGCTTCTTAGAAAAAGGAAACAGCGTCATTATTGTAGGACGTCGTGAAGAAAAACTTCAGGAAGCAAAAGAAAAGTTTCCTGAACTGCATACAAAAGTATGTGATCTTTCTAAACAAGAAGAACGAGTTTCTTTATTTGAATGGGTTACGTCTCACTTTCCAGATGTTAACGTATTAGTAAATAATGCCGGAATTCAGCAAAGAGTAAACGTGTTAAAAGCAACGGAGAGTTGGGACTATTACAGCAAGGAAATCCACATTAATGTTGAAGGACTAATCCATCTTTCCCTGTTATTTATTCCTTACTTTTTAACTCGAACAGATGCATCAATCATTAATATTTCATCAGGATTAGCTATAAGACCTGGCGCATGGGTGCCTATTTATAGTGCTACAAAATCAGCTGTTCACTCTTTTACAACTTCTCTGCGCCTTCAGCTTGAGAATACTCATATATCCGTTGTAGAAGTGTTTCCACCAGCTGTGAATACAGATTTAGGAGGGGCTGGTCTTCATACGTTTGGTGCTCCATTAGATTCATTTGCTGACTCAATTTTTGAGCGCTTTGAAAAAGGAGACTTAGAAATTGGCTACGAAGATTCGGAAAAAAGACTTCATGCTTCACGAGAGGAAAATGAAGAAGGAATGAAAAAAGCGTGGGAGGGATTTTTAAAAGGAAATCCTGACTTTTAACTTCTCCCTCGCTTCTTATAAAGCGAGGGAGAAGTTTTATGATAGGGGTGTTAAAATATACTCCGCATACTCTTTAGCACTTTTCTGAATTTCTTCTTTTGTTGCTTCGGACGTACCGTAAAAAAGATACGAAGGTAAAAAAGTTGTTCCAATTAAATTACTTGTTGCTTGAAATGGCTTCAACAGCTCGCTCATTGAATAATGATTAAGTCCTCCTGCTCTATACTTCTCTTCGCCACTTCCTGTTGTAACCGCTAAAATGAGCTCTTTTCCATGCAGCGCATTCCCATTTGCTCCATATGCCCATCCGTATGTAAGTACTTTATCTTGCCACTCTTTTAAAAGTGAAGGAGAGCTATACCAATAGAACGGAAATTGCCACACAATACGGTCATGCGCTTCGCAAAGTTCTTGCTCTCTTTTCACATCGATCTCTTCTTTATATTCTTGATAAAGTTCGTGAACCGTTATATTATCATGCTTTTTCAGCTCTTCCATCCATGCTTTATTAACTGTTGATTGTTCAATTGCAGGATGAGCGATAATCACTAAAACCTTCATATAAAATCCTCCTTTTATTTTCTTGTTTCCATTTTAACAGCCTAGTTCATTTCAGCCTAATGATTACACTTTTGATTATGGACATGTTTTCGCCTTACGTGAATATATTTAAAGAATAGCCGATGTGCTATCCATCTTTGAAGGAGTGACAGACTGTGAAAGGAAATCATGATAACTATGCTTCTATTTTCTTTCAACGTATTTTAAATACAATGATCTTCTTTTTAGGCATTATTCTTTCTTTGTTTCTTGTTAAAAAAACCATTTTTCTGATTCAAAGTCTTGCGCTACACGATGACAAAACATCTTACTACTCTCTTGTTGAGGGCATTCTCGTTTATTTCCTTTACTTTGAATTTTTAAGTCTTGTTGTGAAATACTTTCAAAACAACAATCATTTTCCCCTTCGTTATTTTATTTATATTGCAGTTACAGCCATTGTTCGATTGATTATCGTTAATCATGAAGAACCAATGACAACTTTCGTCTATACGCTAGCCATTTTAACTCTTATCATTTCTCTTCTTCTTACTAATCTGCGCTTTGTTCGTGATGACTAGAAAATCCTCGCATAAAAATTCCTCATTTGATAAACCTACTTATAAAACATCCTTTTAGATTATGTGAAGGAGCAAAAATGATGGACGAATATTTTCATCTGCTTTTACGCACACCATTTATGTTTGTTGTCATCCTAATCTTTTTTCGCTTAACAGGAAAAAAAGACCTCGGAGACGTTAGTGTTTTAGATGTTGGTATTACCCTTATGATTGCAGACTTAGCTGTATTAACTATCGAAAATCCTGAAAGCTCCATTTTCAAAGGGCTTCTTCCTATTATTTTACTAATTATTATTCAGTTTATCCTTTCTAAAGTAACGCTTAAAAGTCAAAAAGCTCGAGCCATAATGGATGGGCGTCCTTCACTTGTTATTGAACATGGAAAATGTAATCAAAAGGTGATGCGTGACCTCGGCTATACGTTAGATGATTTATATCTTCAACTTCGCAGCAAAGATATTGCAGACATCTCAAAAGTAAGCTTTGCTCTTTTAGAACCAACGGGGCATTTATCGGTTTTTCAGCATAAAGATGATTTTTCACTTCCGCTTATTTTAGATGGAAATATTCAAAGACAACATCTTCATCTGATTAATAAAGATGAAAAATGGTTAAAAGAAGAGTTAACAAAACTAGGAAACGAGAAAATTCAAGATATTTTCATTTGTAGTTATACAAATGAAGAATTTTATATTGAATTACTTGATAATAAAGCAGCAATAGAGTAAAAAAAGCTTTCTTTCCTTTCACAGAATCAGAGAAAGCTTTTGTTTGCTTTTTCATTTTTTCTATATGCTACAATACAGCTAATTATATCTCTTTAACAGTTTTTCACATCATGAATCAACCTCTGTTTAAGGAAAAAGAGGAGGATGATTATATGATAAATGCAATTGTTCAGTCTGACGATACGTGGATGCTTTGGGGAATATTGGCTGTTTGGGCCTCGATTAGTATTTTTCTTGAACAGAAATATAAGTGGGCCTCAGTCATATCAGGAGCCGTAATTGCCCTACTTGGTGCTCTCATTCTTTCCAACCTTAACATTATTCCATCAGCATCTCCTGTGTATGATGCTGTATGGACATACCTTGTTCCACTCGCAATCCCCCTTCTACTTTTTAACATTAATATGAGAGAACTTTTTCAAGAAAGTAAAAAGCTTATTTTAACTTTCTTGATTTGTGCTACTGGTACTGTTATCGGAAGCTCAATTGGTTTCTTTCTTTTAAAAGATTATATTCCAGAGCTTGCCAAACTCTCTGCTGCTATTGCTGCTTCTTATATTGGAGGCGGTGTTAACTTTGCGGCTGTAACAGCCCGGTTCGAACCTTCTAGTGAAATGGTATCAGCAACCGTTGTAGCAGATAATATGGTGATGGCTGCTATGTTTGCTCTTTTTATGCTCATTCCATCTCTTTTGTTTTTTAAAAATCGATTCAACACTCCGCATATCGATGAGCTTGAACGTGGAAGAGTAAATAAAGAAGAAACGCTCGCAGCTGAGTATTGGCGTAGAAAGGAAATTTCCTTAAAAGATGTCGCCGCCTCTATTGGCACTTCTTTTTTCTTAGTTGTTCTTTCATTTAAACTAGCCGATTTTTTTGACCGTGTCATTCCTGGTGATGAAAATACTTCAGGGATTGTAGTTTTTTTGAATGGTGTGTTAGGAGAAAAATATTTGCTTCTTTCAACGCTTACATTTCTTTTTATCTACCTTTTTCCACACTACTTTAACAAAATAAAAAGCGGACAGGAACTTGGCACATACCTTATCTATATTTTCTTTGTCGTGATTGGCGCACCTGCCTCTATTCCTTTAATTATTGAAAAAGCCCCGTTATTAATTTTATTCGTTTCAATTGTTGGTTTATTTAACTTAGGAATAGGACTTCTATTTGGAAAACTATTCAAGCTTGACCTTGAACACATTGTTCTAGCAAGCAATGCAACAGTAGGAGGTCCAACAACAGCAAGTGCAATGGCGATTGCAAAAGGGTGGAGAAATTTAGTAGGACCTATTTTAGTTGTTGGCACATTAGGGTATATTATTGGAAACTATATTGGATTTCTACTTGGTCACTGGTTTTTAACATTTTAAATGCGCCAAACTACCCAAAAAGTGGTATTATATTCAATAGTTTAGTATATTTTGTAAAAGGCGGTGCCTACAATCGAAAACATAGTGATTTATGAAAGGCTGAAAGAAATAAATGAGGAACTATACGATCCTTTTCCTTATGAAGAAACAAAGAGTATTAAGAAAGATTTTAAAGAGTGTTTAACGTCTGAAGCTTGTTTTAATGCTGATCTTAATACATACATGATGAACATTGTAGGAAGCGTTAATTACGTTTTGCGCGGAAAAGGAACGAAAATTCCTGAGCGACAGATGAATGCTCTTAGTCTCACTTTCTTTGAAGCTTTTCCTCAATATTCTTTTTTAGAAAACAAGATGAACCAGTATCCGCTTTTTTATCGGGAGTATGCTAGAAATGAAGAAGCCCGAATACTTATTTTACGCTATGTAGAGAACGAAGGGGTTTTAAGTCAATAACCCCTTCTTTTTTCATTCTCTTCATCCTTAATTCTTTCTACAAAAACGAGTGAAAATATCTCTTACATTACATTTCACTTCTGTTTAAAAAATGAACGTATTCTCCATTTCCTTCATTATTTACATGCCATCCTATCTCACTGAAAAGGTTGAGATTTCCTTCGTATTTAAGTAAGCTTTTTTCTTTTATTATTTTGTACTGATGATACACATATATTGAAAAGACTAGAAAAACGAGTAAGAAGCTTAAAATAATTACTGCTTTTATGCGAACTTTGTTTCTCTTTCCCATCTTGTCACTCCTTTCAAGTCTCCTTGAAAGAATACAAGACTAATGTTAAAAAATGGTTAAATTATAGTTAATACATGTTTAATTTATCTCCCTACCACCCAAAAGGATATGTTTCTCACCTAATCATCTTTTAAACTCACCTTTTGAAGCCATTCTTTTGTCACGCGAACCATTTCATCTTGCTGTTGTTTAGGCGTGATTGTCGCTTTGTTATCTCCTTTTTGTTTTCCATATAACCCAAACTGAGCATGATTTCCACCCTTAATTTCACGCACAACTGCACCTTTAGATAAGAGATGATGAGTTTGTGCTATTTTCTTTTTAGTTGATAAACCATCAAGCTCTCCGTAGAGAGACAGCATTGGAAGTTCTTTTTCCGAAAAATCATTACTTTCATTTGGATAAGACCCGAGGAAAATAACGCCGTTTATCTCTTTTGAATGTTTATAGGCATAAGAAGCGGCACTAACACCTCCAAGAGAATGCCCCCCAATATACCACTCTTCAATGTCATCGTATTTTTCAATAATATCCTCTGCTCTATTTTGATCAAAAATAGAAAAATTCAATAAAACATGTGGAATAGCCACAAAATAGCCATCTTCAGCTAGTTTTTTTCCATAGTAGCTGTATGCCTCTGGCTCTACTTTTGCTCCAGGGTAAAGAATAATTCCTTTTCCATTGCTTTTTTTAGGTTGAAGAATAACAGCATCGTCTTCGTGCTGTATATTTTCAACATTAACAAGAGTTGTCAACTCTTTTGATGGCTCATATGTAAGTTGTGACCAAACAAAAAAGCTTCCTAGTCCAATAAGAAGCAAAACAAAAACCGTAATAAGGCTGTATTTGATTCCTTTTTTCATCTTTTCTTTCTCCTTTTTAAAGAAATCCTTTGAACAAAGTCCAAAGGATTTCTTCGTTTAATTCTCTTCTCTTGCTTTGACCTTTCCAAGCTTTGAAGGCCAGAATGCCCATTTTCCTAATAGACTTGTAATCGCGGGAACAAGCAGTGGACGAACAATGAACGTATCAAGCAAAACTCCAATTGCTGTAATTAAGCCAAACTGAACAAGCACTTGAATCGGAAGTGTTGTAAGTACAGCGAACGTTCCTGCCAAAATAATTCCTGCAGACGTAATCACACCACCGCTTTGGCCAACTCCTTCTTTTATTGCTTCCTTAAGCGGCAACTCTTTTTTCTTTTCCCATATATTTGAAATCATAAAGATGTTGTAATCTTCTCCAAGCGCCACAATAAAGACGAATGCATAAATAGGGATAAGACCTGAAATAGCTTCTACATCAAATCCATAATGAAGAATAATCCAGCCAAGCCCAAGTGCGCTCGTAAAAGAAATTAATACTGTTGCAATTAAGTACACCATTGCCACAATAGAACGTAAATAAAGTAAAAGAAGCAGTGCTACTACAACGATGACGAAACTAATAATTTTCATCTCGTCTTGAGCAATAACCGTTCTTTGATCAAGCTGCTCAGCTGTTTGACCACTAATCCAGACATTTTCAAACCCTTTGTCATCTGAGATCTCTTTAAGGTCCTTACGCAACTGCTCTACATCATCCATCGCTGCATTACTATACGGATTTTGTTCAAGTTCAACTTTATAAGAAACAAAATTCTGATCACTTTGACTCGTTTCTGGATTTTCAACACGACTTATTCCGTCTAAACGAGCAAGATCATTTTTAATATTCATATTTTCATCATTTTGTTCAAAGACAATTGTTAAAGGAGCGAGATCTCCTGCTCCAAATCCATCGCTAATAAGGTCAAATCCTTCGCGAGACGGCGTATCTTTCGGGAACGCTGAAAGCGTATCATATGAATACTTAATTCCTGTTACAAATGTGGAACTCACAATAAGAAACAGAAGTGTGATGATAACGGTACGAACAGGCTTGTTAGCTGAATAAGCTCCAACTTTATACCAAAAACGAGATTGCTTGTGAAGCTTAATCTTTTTATTTTTTTTCTGTGCTCTTTCTTTTTCCATCTCTTCTGTTCTTGGCACAAATGGGAAAAATGCGCTTCTACCAAGAATACTTAAAAGTGCTGGCACAAGGGTTAAAGATGAAATCATCATAATAAAAATAGATAAGCTAAACGGAATGGCAAAGTTGTGAATTGTAGCATATTGAGAAACAAGTAAAACTAAAAGTGCTGAAACGACGGTTAAACCACTTACTCCAATGGCTCCCGACGTATCTAGAAATGCACGTTTTAAAGCTCGTAGACGACTTCCTTCTTCATAGAGGAAAAGACGAAAGCGCGAAATTAAAAATAAACAATAATCTGTTCCAGCTCCGAAAAGAAGAACAGTCATAATGGAAATACCTTGAGAATCATAACTTATATAGCCAGCCTTTGCGAGAGCACCGAGAATTGGCGTTGCAACAGCATAAGCCGCTCCAACTGCAATAAGGGGAACGAAAGGCAAAATTGGTGAACGATAAATAAGCAGCAGAAATACTAGGACAAGTAAAACCGTTCCAATTAATAAAGAAACGTCAGCATTTTTAAATAAGCCTGTTGCATCAACACTAATTCCCGCAGGCCCTGTAACACGAGCAATAAGGCTGTCTGACGTTATTTTTTCATTAAGAGGATTTCTTTCAAACTCACGGTCTACACGCGTCTCTAATTCTGTAAGACCTTCTTTTAATTCATCAGAAGAAGCTCCTTTTTCAAATAAAACCGTTTGAATAAAGGTTGTGCCATCTTCAGAAACAAGTTCTTTTAAAGCAGGCATTGGCATTTTATCATACGGCACTGCCAACTCTTGATGAGGGAGCTTGCTTTCATTCAACTCTTTTGATAAAGAGGCAATAGCAGTAAGCTCTTTTTCACTAATGCCGTCCTTGTTATACCACGTAAGCAAGGCAGGTACGCCATCGCTGTTTGGAAACTTCTCTTCTACAATATGAGCAGCTTTCATAGAAGGTTCACTGCTTGGAAGTGGCTCAACGCTATCATCTGTATAGGTACTTGAAGACGGAAGCACCATTTGTAAAACTCCAATAAGTAAAACCCATGCAATAAGCGTAATCCAGCGGCCTTTTTTACCAACAATTCCCCTTATGAGTTTTTTCATAAAATGATTCATATTATCCCCTCTTTCTATTTATCATTTGATAAGTTTATCTTAAAAAAATTTCTCCTCCTGCCTTACATTGCTGCTTCTCTCCTTTATTAATCAATTGATAAGTTTTAAAAACAACTTCCTCACTCACGTTATATCATAAAACCATTTCACTTATCAACTGATAAATAAATGTTAGTAATGCGATATTGCGGGGGGGATTCCTACTCACACCCCCATTTATATCACAGTGCTCTTTTTTTTGACAATCTTTCGATGTGCTAGCTTTCTGTTTTCTTTGTTCCATGTAAAATAAGATCAACAAGCGTTTTGAACTGTCCTGCTAAAGATTGTGGTTTTCCTTCCCATGTTGACATTGTTTGTCCTAAAGTAAGCAAACAAAAACGTGCTGCCTCTTCCGGAGAAATTTGTTCCCTTAATGTTCCTTCGTTTTTCATCTCTTCAAAAACAGCAACAAACGAATCTAAATATGCCTCCTTCCAAAGCTTAAAAATAAAACGTCTGTTTTCTTCCTTAAATTCAACAAGCGTATCGTGAAGCATCATCATCATGCTTGACGGATGTTCTTCAGAGAGAACTTCAAGCATTGTTTCTAATCGCTCTGCTACTGTTGGTTTAGACACAGACTTTAAACGTTTGCCAATCTTAGCAACGAATCCTTGAAGCATTGCCACGTACAATGACTCTTTATCAGAAAAGTGATAATATAATGCTGGCTGTGTAATGCCGCATTCAGAGGCAATTTCTCGTGTCGATACTGCCCGGTAGCCTTTCTCCATAAATAAATTTTGTGCCGTTTTTAAAATGCGCTCCCTTGTCCATGCTAGTTCTTCCGCTCTTGTTCGTTTTTTCTCCATAAGGGTATGCTCCTTTCATAGCCGCTAAATTCAACCTTATCTCTTATTTTACATGATTTAAGAAAAGATAGCACAGATGAGTATAGAAGGAGCTTCGCAACTTCCTCTTCACTTTCTAAATACGTTTAAAAACAGGGAATAATAGGTGAAAAGTGGAAACTTGTATTCACTTACATATCTATATTTTCAAGCTTTTTAAAACCCTTTGCTCACATTTATTCATTGAAGTTTTGACCCTCTTCTTATATAATGAAGTTATAATTTTCCGAATACTATTAATTATCTTTTATTTGAAATATTTTTAGTATAATTCCCTTTTTTGGAGGATGCGATGAAAAAATTACTGGTGTTGTCAAAGATCTCAGAATGCGGTATTGTTGCCGTTGTAAGAGGCGATTCAAAGGAAGAAGCGATTCAAACTTCAGAAGCTTGTATTGCAGGGGGGATTACAGGAATTGAAGTAACCTTTACAATTCAAGGAGCTGAGGAAGTTATTAAAGACCTCTCTTTTAAGCACGATAAAAATGTTAACGTGTGCATTGGAGCTGGTACAGTTCTTGACTCTGTTACAGCCCGCACCGCTATCCTTGCTGGTGCACAGTTTATTGTAAGCCCTTGCTTTGATGTTGAAACAGCAAAACTTTGCAATTTGTATGGTGTTCCGTATATTCCTGGTTGTATGACGGTCACTGAGATGAAGGAAGCGCTTCGTTACGGAGTTGACGTTGTAAAGCTCTTCCCAGGAAGCGCATTTGGTCCTGACTACGTTAAAGCTGTGAAAGCTCCTCTTCCCCAAGTAAACATTATGCCAACAGGCGGCGTTGATCTTGATAATGTGGAAGATTGGATTAGAAGTGGATGCATTGCTGTTGGAGTTGGAGGAAAGCTAATGGCTCCTGCCAAAACAGGCGATTTCTCTCAAATCTCTCTTCTTGCCCGCCAATATGTTGAAAAAGTTCAAAATGTAAGAATGGCTCTTCAATAAACTACTGACGAAAAGGAGAATGAAAAATGGAAACTCGTTATGCACATCATCCTGAAGATGTAAAAAAGCAAACAACAGAGGAATTACGCCAAAACTTTTTAGTTGAAACTCTTTTTGAAGCAGATCATGTTCATCTAACATATACACATAACGACCGCATGATTTTCGGTGGAGTCACTCCTAGTCAAGAAGAATTAACAATTAAATTAGATAAAGAGCTTGGTGTGAGTTATTTTCTAGAGCGTCGCGAACTAGGTATTATTAACATTGGAGCAGACGGAACTGTTATTCTTGATGGTGTCGAATATGAAATGAAAGGTCGAGATGGACTATATGTTGGACGCGGAACGAAAGACGTTAAGTTTCGTTCAAAAGATGCAAACAACCCTGCGAAATTTTATATTAACTCAACACCAGCGCACCATACATATCCGACGGTAAAGATTGATATTAAGAAAATTGATCCTCTTCATAAAGGTGAGCAAGGAACGCTAAACGAGCGCAACATTTATCAATATATTCACCCTAACATTTGTGAAAGCTGCCAGCTTCAAATGGGCTTAACAATGCTTTCTCCGGGAAGCGTTTGGAACACCATGCCTTGTCATACACATGAACGCCGTATGGAAGTATATTTATATTTTGATATGGAGCCTGATACACGCGTTTTTCACTTTATGGGAAAACCCAATGAGACAAGACACCTTGTAATGAAAAATGAACAAGCAGCAATCTCTCCAAGCTGGTCTATTCATACTGGAACAGCAACAAGCAACTATACGTTCATTTGGGGAATGTGCGGAGAAAACATTACGTATGATGATATGGATCATGTCAAAATGAAAGACTTACGCTAAGGAGGAACATGTAAATGACAAAAGATGTAAGCTCATTTTCAATGGACTTCTTCCGCCTTAACGGGAAAGTGGCAATTGTGACAGGGGGAAATAAAGGACTAGGTCAAGGCTGTGCTGTTGGTCTCGCTAAAGCCGGTGCGGATTTGTTTATTGTAACACATGGAAAAGAGTGGGATGAAACACGAACTCTTGTGGAAGAAGCAGGAGGAAATGTTCATTTCCATCAAGCAGATTTATCAGATCGCACAGCTATTAAACAGGTAGTTTCAGAGTGTCTTAAAATCTATAAAAAGATTGATATTTTAATTAATAACGCTGGAACTATCCGACGTGCTCCTATCCTTCAATATAAAGAAGAAGACTGGGATGAGGTAATGGCGATTAACCAAGATGCTGTTTACTTTTTAAGTCAAGAAGCAGCAAAGGTAATGGCTGAACAAAGGAGTGGTAAAATTATTAATATCGCTTCTATGCTTTCTTTCCAAGGTGGAAAATTTGTTCCTTCTTATACAGCAAGCAAACATGCTGTAACAGGGCTTACAAAGTCATTTGCGAATGAGCTTGCTGAACATAACATCCAAGTAAATGCCATTGCACCTGGATATGTAGAAACAGCGAATACAGCCCCTATCCGTGCAGATGAACAGCGTAACAAAGAAATTTTAAGTCGCATCCCTGCTGGACGCTGGGCAACTCCAGTAGATTTAATGGGAACAGCGGTATTCTTGGCAAGTCAAGCTTCTGACTATATGAACGGGCATATTTTAGCCGTTGATGGCGGTTGGTTAGCTCGGTAGACGGTTAAGCCGCATCAACATGATGCGGCTTTATTTTATACAAAAGAGGGGAAGCGAAATGAATTTAGAAATTAGTGGATACATTTTAGAAGCATACACGTTAGAGCTGTTTGCAAATAAAAAAGAGTTCTAGCAAATGCTAGAACTCTTTTTTTATTTTCGCTCCTCATACAGCATTTCCATTTCAGCACTTGCAAGAATGAATGGTCCAACCCCTTTGTGGTCATTAGTTACAATCGGTTCACTAATATAGTATGCAAACGAGCCATCTCGTTTATCTTTTCCGCCGAGTCCTGCCACTTGGCATATTTTATTAACATTCACTAACCCGTCTTTTGTTGTTAAGATAAATTCATCAATAATCCCTTTATAAATATGTTCAGCTTTTTCAAACCAGTCTTGTGATAAATAATTCTTTCTCACACCTTTTGCAATGGCATATAGCATCATTGCTGATCCAGATGACTCTAAATAGTTTCCTTTTCGCTCCGGCTGGTTCACAATTTGATACCATACTCCTGTTTCTTTATCTTGATAGTTCATCATTGCTTCTACCGTTTCTTCTAACATATTAAGAAGAACAGCTCTTCCTTCATAACTTTCTGGAATGTAGTCGAGTACATCAACAATTGCCATCACATACCAGCCGATTGAACGTGCCCAATAATGTTTTGAAAGGCCTGTTTCTTTATTACACCAAGGCTGCTCTCTTTTTTCATCCCATGCATGATGAAGAAGACCTGTTTCTTCATCTCTTGTATGCTTGTAGGAAAGAATAAATTGGTTCATCACATCTTCAAACTCTGCTTCTTCACCAAATTCTTTAATGTAGCGGGCATAAAATACAGATCCCATATAAAGACCGTCCAACCAAATTTGGTATGGATAAATTTCCTTATGCCAGAATGCTCCTTCACTTGTGCGTGGATGGTTTGTTAACTGACTTCTTAAAAGATCTGCTGCCTTTTTATAGCGCTCATCTTCTGTATGTTCATAAAGAGCAAGAAGAACCTTTCCATTGTTAATGTGATCGATATTGAATTCGTTTGATGAATACTTTGGAATATTGCCGTTCTCATCAACGAATAAATCCATGCTTTTCATTATATATTCCAAATATTTTCTATCACCTGTTTTGTTGAAGACAAGCTCCATCCCTTGAAGAACAACTCCATCTTCATATTCCCATTTTGTATTAATTTCTGGTCTTCTTTTCATAACAGAATCTGATGTTTTAGCAGCCCAATCATTATAAAGTTTCTTATCATTCATTTGTAACATTGTTCCACCTCATTTTTAGATTTTTTATTATATGAGAAAAAGCTTATGCTTTTAAACTTGAGTCAATGTTTGGCTTCTGCTGATAGCCAACGTTATTGTTTCCAAAACATTTTTCATATGGAAATCCTGTTAGCGCTTCCACTACAGTGCGCGTTTTGTTATCAACTTCTTTCATTGAACCACCGCTATTAATACGGTCAATTTCTTTGATTAGAATGCCGTGTGATTCGCGATTTAGTTTTAGTTTATATGCTGAGATGACGCCTCCAATTGCAAGGCAGATAACCCCGATAGCAAATACTCCTACAACGGCTTGAACGGCTGCTTCCGGCTGCGTTGACTGACCTGAGACAAAACCGAATTTTCCTAATACCCAGCCAAGAATATATACTACAACAGCTCTTGTAAGTTTTCCTGCAAACGTCATTACACCAGCATAAAGACCTTCACGTCTTCTGCCTGTCACAGCTTCGTCAACGTCAGCTAAGAATGTATATACGTTCCATGGAATGTAGAACACTCCTCCTGTTCCTAAGCCAAAGAACATCGTGATTGCAAACAGAAGAATGACAAGGTTTTCTGAACCTGTAAAATAGAGAGCTGTATAGCCAATAACACTTAATATAACAACATTCAAAGCAATTCGAAATGGACGTGCAAATCCCATTTTCACACAAAGCCAAATAAAGAAAGCGGTTGAGATAAGCTGCATGATTGAGCTGAAGCTTAATAAGTTAGAAACAAGTTCAGAACTCTGACCAAGACCAAAAACAATGAAATACGTAAAAGCAGAAGCAAACAACCACTCTGCTCCAAATCCAAACAAGTACATTCCTAGATGATGACGAAACGTACGAACTCTAAATGTTGATATCATATCAATAAAAAGCTTTTTCAATGATTCCCATAAGGATCCCGTACGTTCATCTTTAATCTCATTTGCTGAGCGCTCCCATGAAAAGATATAGAGACTGATAAGGGCGATAACCATAATCCCTCCATAGAGAAGACCTGTGTAAAAAAAGGGTAATGGTGAATCTTGCCCATATTCAGCAATAAAACGTCCCGGAATAAAAGCAGCAAGAAAGTTTGCTATTTTCCCAAAGATGGCTTTAAAACCTGTTAACTTTGAACGAAGACCAAAATCTGTTGTCATTTCAGCTGCAATTGTTTCATATGGCACCATAACAGATGTATAGATTAATTCAAACAAAATATAGGTTAATAGATAATACCAAAATCCAAATCCTTCTACCCATAGCATTGGATAAACAAGCATAAGTGGTATACCTAAAAGAATAAAAAACTTTCTTCTTCCAAATCGTTTTCCTAACCTTGTTTTATGAAAATTATCCGTAATAAAACCCATAACTGGATTACTTACAGCATCTACAACGCTTGCGATAGAAAAGATAGCTGCGGCTTGAATAATTGACAACCCACAGAAGGTGGTATAAAAATACATGAGCCATGCTCCACTGATGGCTAATGCCCCACTTCCAAGTAAATTCGCACTTCCATAAGCAAGTTGATGGCTTAACCCTATTTTTCTCTGCACGAAAATCTCCCCTTCTTTACAGCACCGATAAAGAAACACGAGTTTTTGTTTGTCATAGATCGCAATTTATGTTTCAATAATGGTATGTCTATGAATTTATTAAAAATGACAGACTGTGTTTGCAAGAGAATTTACCCACTAATTTCTCTTGCTTTTTTTATTGCGCGACTTTTCCTTAAAATCATTATCTATCTCTACTCTCCTAAAATGTTAACGTTAACATTTTAGGGGTTGCTAACTTGCAAAGCTAAGAAGTTTTCTTCTCTTTTTTATAATTTCAAACTTCTTAGCTTAAACTTCACGCTCACTTATATGCCAAAGTCTTTTCTATCCCGTCCTCCTTTCTGTTTTTTGTTTATTATCATAAAAATTTTTCTAATGTTAACGTTAATCTTTTATGTTTTCATTATAATGTGTTCTCTGGAATAATACAACACATTTCTGAAAGCGGATTCATATTTTATTTTCTACTTTTTTCTTTACAATTTAGCAAACTTTCAATTGAGATTGGACGTTTTTCTTGGACTGAACGCCATACCCCTTCTCCTACTGCAATAGAATAGGCACCTGCTTCTGTTCCTGCTAAAATATCGTAATTTCGCAACGGATCTCTTCCTAAAAAAAGCTCTTCTAAAAGAAGTGGATCTCCACCTCCATGTCCTCCTTCGGTTTCTACAACTTCAATGCTTTCTTTTGCCCCAAACAGTGGAAAATAATCAATTTTCTGTTTTGGAAATTGAAATGGAATTCGACTTGGCTCATGATATTCCATTGTCTCAATTCTTCCTTTTGTTCCATTAATAGCAAGACGATATCCTTCATATGGAAGCGAAAAATTAATGGAGTAGCTTAAGAGAGCTCCTTTTTTATATTTAATCGTAGCTGCATACGTATCTTCAATTTCAATGTCATCATCAAAAATACAAGCGTCAGGACGATAGTTTGTATACATAGCTTGATTGCCATTCATCATATCCTGTTGCAGATGATCATCGTGAACTGTTCTACTTTCACTTCTATTGTTCCATCTCTGATAATAGTGACATCGATCTTTCACATGACAAGTACCACAATAACGACCGCTCTCTCTTAATGGATTCCATTCTCCTTCCTCTCCATAGTAATGAAGACTTCCATATGCAAAAACTTCCTCGGGCACATCGTTAAGCCACCAGTTAACAAGATCAAAGTGGTGTGTTGACTTGTGAATAGAAAGCCCCCCTGAACGTTCGCGATATCTATTCCAACGTTTAAAATAACTTGCACCATGATACGTATCAATATACCAATTCAAATCAACAGAAGTGATTCTTCCTAGTTTTCCATCTAAAATCATTTCCTTAATTTTACGATGATATGGGTTATATCGATAGTTAAACGTCACCTTTACAGAACCTTCGCTGTTTTTCTCCGCTTCCATTACTTTTCTTGCATCTTCCGCTGTCGTAACCATTGGTTTTTCCGTAACCACATCAAGATTGTTTTCTAAAGCTTTCATAATATAATCAACATGTGTATCATCTCTCCCTGCTACAATCACTGCATCAGGCTTCTCCCGTTCTACCATCATCTGAAACTCCTCTGGAAAATAAACAGGAGTCATAGCAAGAGTTGGAAATCTTTTTTTACAGGCATCAAACCTTGCTTCATCATGGTCTAATAAACTAACAATCTTATGATCTGAAAAGGTTGTTAACATTGGTTTAATAAACATTCCTAATGCTCTGTTACTTACTCCACAAATGGCATACTTTTTCACTCTTCATTCCCCTTTCTTCTAAAGCGTAACACCTGACTTAAAAATTGCTATTTCCCGGAAGCTGTTCTTTTCATTGTTCACAAGTTCTCCGTTTGCAACAGAAGTAATATACGTAATAAAACGGTCTAAAGAAGTTTCTTCATTTTCTTCTTCAACAAGTGTTCCGGCATTAAAATCAATCCAGTGCTTCTTCTTTTCATAAATCGATGTATTTGTTGATATCTTCATTGTTGGAACAAAGGTACCAAAAGGAGTGCCTCTTCCTGTTGTAAAAAGTACGATTTGACACCCTGATGCGCCAAGAGCTGTTGAAGCAACAAGGTCATTTCCAGGAGCACTTAAAAGATTTAAACCTTTAGCTTCCAAAGACTCTCCATATTTCAACACATCTACAACAGGCGAAATTCCTGCTTTTTGTGTGCACCCAAGCGATTTATCTTCAAGCGTTGTAATTCCACCTTCTTTATTTCCGGGAGAAGGATTTTCATAAATTGGCTGGTTATGAGCGAGAAAATATGATTTAAAGTCATTAATTAAATCAACGATTTTATGAAATACTTCTTCATTTTTAGCTCGCTCCATCAATAATGTTTCGGCGCCAAACATTTCTGGGACTTCTGTAAGGACACTTGTTCCTCCCTGTGCAATGAGCCAGTCAGAAAATCGGCCAAGAAGCGGGTTAGCTGTAATACCAGACAAACCATCAGATCCTCCACACTTTAGGCCAACTTTAAGCTCGCTTAACGGTACCTCTTCCCGTCTATCATTGCTAGCAGCTGCACTAATTTCCTTTAGCAGTTTTACTCCTTCTTCAATTTCATCTTCTACATCCTGTGAACGTAAAAATTTGATCCGATTTTCATCGAAAGAACCAAGCGCCTCCTTAAAATCTTCTAAACCATTATTCTCGCAGCCAAGGCCTAAAACGAGAACTCCTGCTGCATTCGGATGCTTAACCATTTTGGTGAGAATAGTGCGTGTATTTACATGATCATCCCCAAGCTGTGAGCAGCCATAGTTATGTTTTAAAACCATCATATTATCAAATGGGTTATTAGGACCTACTTCAAGCTCAAATTCTTTAATCATGCGTTCCCCAATTCCATTTACACATCCAACTGTCGGAACAATCCATAGCTCATTACGGATACCTACATTTCCATCTTTACGCCGATACCCTTTAAAAGTTCTATGCTCTTTCACTCCTGTATTGTGTATTAGATTTTGTTGAAATGTATATTCTATTTTGTCGCTTAAATTTGTTTTCGTGTTATGAGTGTGTATCCATTCTCCTTTTGCAATACTCTCTGTTGCATGCCCAATAGGAGCTCCATATTTGATAATATTTTCTCCTTGGGCAATATCTGTTAGCGCAATCTTATGTCCGCTTTTTATTCCGCCTTTAACTTCTACTTCATCTCCTGCAACCGTAATTTTTTCTTTATCACGAAAACTTCTTAACGCAACAGCTACATTATCAGCTTCATGAATTTTAATTATGTTTTTCATTTTCTCGACTCCTTTTATGTTGTTGATAAATGAAAAAGTTTTTTTAGGGCGTTCTCCATACCAGCTTCTTCAATTTGCAAAATCGCACTCTCTACAGCATTTACTAATCCAGGGATTTCGCTTAAATCTTCGCCCCAATGTTCTTCTAGCGAAAGAACGGTGCTCACAAGATGCTGAATGCTCTTCTTACTATTGCTTTTTTCCCAAAGAGATTGAAATAGCTCGATAAGCTCTTTCTGATCTGAAAGTGGGATCTTCTCTTCTCCTCTTTTACCTTTATAAAAAACAAAAAGTGCACCAAGAGAAAAAGAAAGAAGTTTCGGAACCTTCCGATACTTTTTCACATACTCTTTCAATGTTGGAAGATTCCTAGCTTTAAATTTTGGAAGACTATTAAGAGAAATACTTAATAAGTCATGACGAATAAACGGATTTTGAAATCGTTCAAGCACCGCCTCCGCAAATGCCGACGCTTCTCCTTTAGAAACAGAAAGAACAGGGATAATCTCATCATAAGCAAGGGCTCGAATAAAAATCCCAATGTGATGATTGCTAATTGCTTCTCTTACTGTATTGCATCCTGCAAGATATGCAATAGGCATCATTGCTGTATGAAGGCCGTTTAATATCCTCACTTTCTGAAGTGAGTATGGAGTAATATCGTCTACAAATTTCACATTCAACATTGCCTTTTCAGCTGGAAATTCCTCACGTACAAACGAAGGAGCTTCTATAACCCACTGATAAAAAGGCTCTGCGACAACAAGAAGATCATCCTTGTATCCTTTTTCTTCTTGTATTCTCCCTGCTTCTTCTTCCGAATAGCCAGGAACAATGCGATCAACAAGCGTTGAACAAAAGGTGTTGGCAACCTGAATCCATGTGCTAAATTCTTTCTCGAGATTCCACTTTTCAGCGTAGCGAAGCAGGAGTGCTTTCAATTTTTCTCCGTTTTGATCAAGCAGCTCGCAAGGTAAGAAAATAAGACCTTTTGTTTCATCTCCTTCAAAAAATTGGTATCTATGATACAAGAAAGCTGCTACTTTGCCTGGGAAACTTTCCTGTGGTCGATCTTCAAGTTTATCTTCTTCTCGAAACGCAATACCTGCTTCTGTTGTATTGGAAATAACGAAACGCAGATTTTCATTTTCTGCTATTTTTATATATTCATCATACTGTTTATACGGATGAACTCCTCTTTGCACACAGCTTACAACGGAGGAGGTTTTAACTATTTCACCATGTTGTAGTCCTTGTAAAGAAACCGTAAACAATCCATTTTGCTCATTTAATTTTGGCGCATTTCCTGTTCTGCGAGGATTTACAGCTACAACCCCCCCATTAAAGTGGCCTTTCTCATTCATTTTCTGAATTTGCCAATCAACAAAGCCACGGAGAAAAACGCCTTCTCCAAATTGAAGCACATTCTCTGTTTGAACAGAATGAGATTCTTCACTTTTACGGCTTAATTTCATATTTATTCCCCCTTATTTGCACACGTTAACAATCAGAAGCCGGCTATTCCTATAACCGGCTCTATACTCATAAGCTTTTCACAGATTTGCGGCGAATTAATTCCGTATTAATAAACGTCTTTTTTTGAAGATTTTCTTTCCCATTAATAAGCGATAAAATGGCCTCAACGCCTGCCATACTAATTTTTTCAATGGGTCTTTTTACCGTTGTTAAAGATGGATTTGTATACTTTGCAGATTCAATATCATCAAAGCCAATCACAGAAATGTCATGAGGTACGCTTAAGTTTCGCTCAAAAACAGCCTTAAGTGCTCCAATCGCCATATCATCATTTGAGCAAAAAACAGCTGTTGGCCGATTTGGTAAATCAAGTAGCTTACACATTGCTTCATATCCGCTTTGCATATCATAATTTCCTTGCACAATATATTCTTGACGGATTGTAATTCCATTGTCTATTAACGATTGTAAGAAGCCATCTCTTCGCTGCTGCGTTGATTTGAATCCTTGAATTCCTTCAATAATAGCGAGATCTTTATGACCTGAAGAAATGAAGTATTCTCCAGCTTCATAAGCACCTTCTTTATCATTAGACAAGATATTCATAACAGAGTCATCGTCCACTTGCCTATTGAGTACAACAAGCGGAATTTGCTTTTCGATAATATTGTAAATAAACATATTATCACGATCACTTTGACTCATTAGGATAATCCCATCAAAGCGCTTATTATTTATATAAGAAAAGTCGTCATAGTCATCAATTCCTCGCACAAACAAGTTGTACTGAACATCAATAATTTTGTTCACTCCTCGAATTGTATCAACGAGAAAGCTTGGTGATGTTCCTGTTCCCATACTTGTAAAAAACAAACCAATTGTATGTGATTTTTGCATCACTAAATTTTTGGCGTGATAGTCTGGAATATAGTTAAGCTGATTTGCGATCTCTAAAATTTTCTTTTTTGTTTTTTCTTTTATAAGTGGGCTATTGTTCAAAGCCCTTGAAACTGTCGTATGTGATACATTAGCTAGCTTTGCAATATCCTTAATTGTAACACTCATTTCATTTACCTACCTTTAGTGAGTTACCCTGTATTTTCAGTATAAGAATATCACAAAAACTCTCGAATAATAAGCAGTTATCGGCTAAAGATGAGGATTTTCTAAATTCGAGCTTGAAGATCTTTCACCATCTCTTCGTGCTTTTCATCCGTCAATTTATAAAGCAAGCCAATTACAAGCATTGCAATCCCCAAAGCAACAGCAGGATAGAGAAGCAACAGACCTTTTATACCTAAAAGCGTGCTTGATGCTTGTGTAACATTTGGAATGTATCCAATAATACCAAGTCCAACTCCCGAGAGAAAGCCTGACAGAGATTGAGCGAGTTTTCTCGAAAAGTTAAAGAGAGCATATGTTGTGCCTTCTTTCCTTTCTCCTGTTTTCCATTCTCCATAATCAATAATGTCTGAAACAAGTGCCCATGTAATTCCGTTTGGAATGCTAATACCAATAAAAGCAATACTAGCTAAAACAGTGAACAGCACAACATTTGAAGGCATAAAAAAGTTTGCTGTATCTGCTATGATACTTATAGCGAGCCCAATCATTGCCGTTTTTTTCTTACCAAAGCGCTTCACAAGCTTCGGAAGCATGATAACCCCTAGAAAAGAGGAACCAATAATAATAAAATTCATATAAGCCATAAGCTGAACATTTCCGAGATTATATTGAGCAAAATAGATCAGCATCGCTGATTTAATGTTGTAGGCAGATATTGTAAAAACCGTCATAAGTACAAGTGTTAAAAGTGGCTTATTTGAAGCAAAAGTTCTGATGATAGACATGAACGAAAGTTTTTCCTTTGGACCTTCTTTTATAACAATGCGTTCTTGGCAGTTACGATAGCATATATAAAACCCCAACACGCCAACAAGAGACATTATCCCCATTACAATGGGGTAACCAATCTTTTCATTCGGAAACAACAGAATAAGAGGAACAACAGCAATGCTTGTGATAAAAAGTGCTCCAAGAGAACCTGTTTGTCTGAAAGCAGCAAGAGATGTTCGATCAGCAGCGTTTTGTGTCATTGCCGCCCCAAGTGAACCATAAGGGATATTAACAAAGGAATAGCCAATCCCCCAAATCATATAAGAAGCATATGCATAAACGAGCTTTCCTGTTGAGGAAATATTCGGTGAAATAAAGGTCAAAACAGTTAAAATGGCTAAAATAATGCTGCCAAATAGAAGATATGGTCGAAACTTCCCTCTTTCACCAATATTTCTCCGATAATCAATAGAAGAGCCTACAATTGGATCACAAATGGCGGCAAAAAGTTTGCTAACAAGAAAAATCCCTCCAGCAGCGGCGGCTGGGATTCCTGCTACATCTGTAAAAAACTTTAGTAAGTATAGCTGTCCTAAGTCAAACATAAATCCATTTCCAAAGTCCCCCATACCATAGGAGACTTTTTCTTTTATGCTAAGTCCTTCTACTTTGACCTCTACTTTTCCTTCTGTTTTTACAACGCTCAATCGCGAACTCCCCTTCTTTTACAATCTCCTCTCTTAGCTAAGATTGTTGAACTGTATAAGCTGGAAAATTAAAATAGCTTTTAGCATTGTTATAGCAAATCCCTTTTATAATGCGTTCTAAAAGTTCTTCATCAAATGGCACTTCCCCTTGCTCAACCCATGTACCAACAAGGTCACAAACAAGTCTTCTAAAATATTCATGTCTTGTATAAGATAAAAAGCTTCTTGAATCTGTAAGCATGCCAATAAACTGACTGAAAAGCCCTATATTTGATAGCGTTTTCATTTGGTCTAACATGCCTTCTCTCTGGTCGTTAAACCACCATGCTGTTCCAAACTGCATTTTCCCTGGTACCCCGCCTCCTTGAAAGCTTCCTATTACTGTTGCGATAACAGGATTGTCTTTTGGATTTAGAGAATATACAACAGTTTTTGGCAAACTCTCTTCTTTCTCTAGCTGATTGAAAAGACTAACAAGCGGCTTTGCTATTTCTCCGTCGTCCATTGCATCGTATCCCGTATCAGGTCCAAGACTTTCAAAACCTTTCGTACTGTTATTTCGAAGAGCATGGATATGAAATTGCATAACCCAATCAAGTTCTTTATATAATTTCCCTAAGAAAATAAGCATATATGTCTTATATTTTCTCTCTTCTTCCTCTGTAATTCTTTGTTCTTGAAGAATTACTTTCTCAAAAATCTGTCCTGCTTCTTCTTTTGTTACATCTTCATATACAACACGGTCAAGAGCGTGATCAGATACTCTTCCTCCGACAGAATGGAAAAAGCGAACGCGGCTTTCAAGTGCTTCTAGAAAACAATCATAATTGTCAATAGATATACCAGCAGCTTCTTCGAGAGATTTAACCCAATTGCTAAACCCCTGTCGATTGATTTCAAGTCCTTTATCAGGTCTGAAACTCGGTAACACAGCTGTATCGAAGTTTTCAAGTTCTTTTATTTTAATGTGATACTCTAAGGAATCTACAGGATCATCTGTTGTACAAACAACTTCAACTTTTGAAGCTGTAATAAAGTCCCTTGCTCTTAGTGATCCACCTGCTAACTTCTCGCTTGTTTTCTCCCAAATACTATCTGCTGTGCGTTCATTCAGAAGTTCATCAATATTAAAGAAGCGCTGCAATTCAAGATGTGTCCAATGAAAAAGCGGATTTCCAATTGTCATTGGTACGGTCTTAGCCCAAGCAATAAATTTTTCATAGTCACTTTTGCTTCCTGTAATACAATCCTCCTCAATTCCGTTCGCTCTCATCAATCTCCACTTATAATGATCACCATCTAACCAAATGTCTGTTATATTACGAAACTGCTTATTTTCATAAATCTCTTTTGGGCTTAAATGGCAATGGTAGTCAATAATCGGCATATCTTTTGCGTATTCATGATATAGCTTTACTGCTGTGCTGTTTGTAAGTAAGAAATCTTCCCTCATAAATCCTTTCATCTTTTAGATATCCTCCTTTTTTGTTAACGTTAACATTTTGTGATAAAAAATATTTATTTCATCAGTAAATTATTAGATTAATATTTTATCACTTTCTAACCCAATAAAATGTTAGCGTTAACATTTTATTTTATTGTAGTCTGAATTCTAAATATTTGCAACAGGTTTCCTTAAATTCTCTTTAAGTTCAAAAGCCCTTCTAAGAAAAGAAAGGCTTTTGAATCAATTTTGGACCTTCTATTGTTTTTAACAAGAAACTTTCTTTACTGCAATATTCCATTAGCGAGAAACTTCCAAACTTTGTTTCTACAGAAATATCAACTCGACTTTGTAGATCATCCAAATAGGCTAGCAACTCTCTCGCTTTTTTTATATTTACCGCATCTTCTTTATATAAAATAACGTCAACATCACTTGTCTCTTTTACAGTTTCTATTCCTGTAGCTAATTCAAAACCAACGCTACCTCCAAGACCCCACCGTTCTTCAGTTTGTAAAATATCCCTCACTCGCTTTAGCGTCTGAAAGGCTTTTAAATGTTGTCTTTCCTTTGATGGAAAACTCTCTTGTAACTGAATGGGTGAAATTACCTCACTAATATCACGCTTACTTATATAAAAGCCAAATCGTTCACTTCGTTTTTTTCCCCGGACACCAACAGGGATATATTCTCCCCTAAAAGGCGCTCTTCGTACAACAACATAAGGAGAAGCTTGAAGAGAATTCTGTGCCCACTGTGGTAACTCGTGCTCTTCTGTTAAAAATCCATTCCTTAATGAAGAAAGTTTAATTAAATCATGAGGTTTTAATTCCACTGTTTTTTCATTCTTTCTCTTACCTCAATAGAGGCTTTTCGTCCGCCTAAAAGAGCTTCCTTTGTTTCCAAGCGAATGGAAAGGGAACGATCATTTCGGTTTTGAACATCGTGAATACTAGTTATAAGCGCGTCTTTAACAATATGAATATCTTCTTCTGAAGGATCCTCTCCATTGATATTTGTTATAAGCTGTGAAAGAGCACCAAGCGTTTTGTAAGAATGAATATCATAAGCCATAGCAGGAACCTTCTTTGTTGCTTCTTCAAGCTCTCTAATCGTTCTTTTCGTAATACGTGCTGCTGACTTTTTCGACATCGCTTGTACATTAATTTTATCATCATCTAATGAAAGTAACGCATTAGCTTGAAGACCTAGAGCTAAAAAAGCACCTGAAATAGCGTTTCCTGGAATAAATCCAATCACTGGATGACCGTAAAGTCGTGCTTTTGCTAACATATTTACAGAAGCAGCAAGAGCTACATTAATGCCAAGCACTTCTTCTTTGTAGCCATAAGCTTGTGACGGAGCATCAATAACAGCGATAATGGCCCGCTTTTTTTCATTCTTCTGATCTCTTTTAATAAACCCTTGCACTGTTTGCGCAATTTTCCATCCTTCATATAAACCTACTTCACCGTGACGAGCTCGCTTGAAACGGCTATAAGAATCAGGAACTACCGCTATATAACTTCCATTTTCATTACTATGTGAAAGAACGGTAGAGGCCCACCCAGAAGGACTTTGAACACTAGTTAATGCTTCAAACCACTTTCTTCCTCGACTTTGATCTTCTTTTTGATCACTCGCTTTTACTCTCTCTTTAGGAAGTTCCTCTACCTCTTGTTCCTTTAAATGATGATACAGTTTTTCGTAATCTTTCGGAGTAAAGGTATCTTGTGCAAATGCCTGATTAATTAATGTTAAATAGAAGTTAATTTCCTCTGTCCGATTTTTAACAGGATGTTCTTTCATCGCTTTTTTGACGTTTGAAAGGATTTCATCAATATCGTCTTCAATAAGCATATCTACAAGACCTGTTTTGACTCTTTGTGTTCCGCCGATCATTTCCCAAATCATTTTTTTATCGCTGGAATCAAGTTCTCTTACTCCTGCTTCTTGTTCAATAACTTCAGGTCCATTTAACCCATAGCGTCCACTCGGTGTAATCATAAGGTGAGAAAAAAGAGCTGCTGTAATAGACATCCCCCCGAATCCCCCAACTTTGCCTGGGATGATTCCAATTGTTGGAACATATTCATTTAAAGCAACAATGGCTCCTTGAATTTCTGCAATTGACAGAAGGCCGTAGTTTGCTTCCTGCAGTCGAACACCTCCTGTATCAAATACAACGACAGGTACGATTTTCTTTCCTTCTCTGTTGTCTTTTAAAGCAAGCTCAAGCGCCCCAGCAATTTTAGCTCCAGAGACTTCCCCAATACCGCCTCCTTGAAACGCTCCTTCTATTGAGATCACAACAACTCTTTCTCCATCAATTTCACCTTTTATTACGATAACCCCATCATCATTTTGAGGAACGATTCCTTGTGGCTCGAGATGCGGAGACTTCATCCCTTCAAAAGGATCTAAAAGTTCAATACCTACCCCACTGTCTAAAAGTGCTTTTGCCCGTTCACGTCCGTTTAATTCGATGAAGCTTTCTTTCAATTTACTCATATTCACTCACCTCTAACACTTGAGCTAAACGCAGTCCTACAACACCAGGAGTTGCTCCAAAGTCATTTATTGTGAATATTCCTGTTACTTCATTTTTTATAAAAAAGCGCTCAAGCACAGCTTCCCACACTTCTTTAAATCCTTCACTACCAGTTTTAATTGTCACGATTGCTTCCTTCTCTTCTGTTGGCTCAACAAGTATTTCTAGATCACCTGATGCAACAACCCCAATATGCGCACGTTTGGTTATTTTTCGCTTTCCTTCATAAACGTAACGAAGTGTTTCCATCTGAATTTCCTCCAATTCCTCTCTTCTCTAATTCATATAAAAAGAGACCTGCCGCTAGTAAATCTGCACTCCCACCAGGAGACACAAAAAGTGCTTCAACAAGTCTATTTAATTTTAGAAGACTTTGAAATCCTTCTCTTGTTCCAACCCCGCCATTTCGAAGAACGGCACGTGCCCCTTCTTTCACCTTTTCTAGAGCAAGAGTTCCTCCCCTATGAAGAATACACGTATCATCTAAATGTGCCATCACAGCCATCAAGGCATTTAAACGACTATGATTTATATTTTTTGTTTCTCTAAGCATTGGTAAAACAAACTTTATAATATGAGGAAAACCAGCTTTAGCTTCTCCTACAGCTCCATTTACTCCGTATTTTTTCTTTGCTCTCATTCCATTTGTTAACCTTTTCATCATAAAAGCATCCTCAAAACGAGCTATTTTGCCCGCTCTTTTTGCAATTTCCTCTGAAGTGCTGTTTCCTTGTGAAGCAGCACTTCCAATCAGTAAACCAAGGGACCAAATTGCTCCTTTATGAGTGTTTATTCCATTTGTTACAGCAAACATTTTTTCTTCTGCGTTTCTTCCTATTTCCCCTAATGTTTCTCGCAACAATTGGGAGGGTTGTTTACCTTTAGAAGCTTGTGCCATTTCCACAAAAAAAGGATAAAGGGAACGAGCAGAAGCTTTCATCATAGAAAGTGTCAAATCATGATGAGAACCGTTGTTTTCTTCATCAACTAGCCCTGGCTTAGGTGTTAAACATACTTCATCGACTAGCGCCTTTACCGCTAATGCACCTAAATATTCACTCGTATTAAAAACAACTATTTTCCCCATATCATCACCAGTTCTTAAATTTTTCGGGCGGATCGTAAAGACCGTCTGACCATTGAACCAATTCACGCACATTCTTAGCTGCAAGCAGGGAACGCTTAGCTTCTGTTCGTTTCACTTTTAAATCTTCCGGTAATGCGACAAGTCCTCTATCGCGCAGCTTTCTCATTTCTTTTGGGCTTTGTTCGCGTCCGAGCTTTGTTACTCCAGCAATTGCCGAAAGAGCCTGTCTTCTTTCTTCAAGTCCTTCAGCTTTATAAAGATACGCAACTCCTTCTTCCGTTAC
The DNA here is from genome assembly GCF_900177535.1 of Priestia filamentosa. Classification (NCBI taxonomy): domain Bacteria; kingdom Bacillati; phylum Bacillota; class Bacilli; order Caryophanales; family Bacillaceae; genus Priestia; species Priestia filamentosa. The sequence goes on along the minus strand of NZ_FXAJ01000003.1, from coordinate 247,905 downwards.
AACATGTGTAACATCATCTCCGTAGATCATCACAGGAGTTGTTGCTAGATCTGCTTCATCACGCACTTTAATAGCATCTAATGATTCCACAAAAACAGGGGAGTTTCCTTGTCCATATGTTTCAAACATTTGCACAACAAGCTTTTTCCCTCTTTCCATACTTGAGTTTGTTGTAATCATATCTAACCAAGCTGGAGTGGAATGCCTGCGCCCATGTGGATTATGCCCCATGTTTGGTGCACCTCCAAACCCTGATAAGCGTCCTGAAGTGACTGTAGAAGAGTTTCCGTAATAATCCATTTGCAATGTAGAACCAACGAACATATCTACTGCATACTGCCCCGCAACCTGACAAAGAGCACGGTTCGAACGCATTTTTCCATCTTTCCCTGTAAAGAAAACATCAGGACGTGCTGCTGTATATCTCTCCATTCCAACTTCCCCGCCGAAGCTATGGATGCTTTCAACCCAGCCGCTCTCAATTGCGGGAATGAGTGTTGGATGTGGATTAAGCGTCCAATGCTTCGCTATTTTCCCCTTTAGTCCTAAAGATTCTCCATACGTTGGCAAAAGAAGCTCTATTGCGGCTGTATTAAATCCAATCCCATGATTTAAGCTTTGTACATTATGCTTTTCGTAAATACCGCGAATGGCCATCATCCCCATTAAAATTTGGAGTTCAGTTATGCCAGAAGGATCTCGTGTAAATAAGGCCTCAAGCTGATAAGGTTCTGGAGACTGTACAACAAAATCCACCCAATCAGAAGGAATATCAACGCGTGGAAGTTCTTCGACAATTTCATTTACTTGAACAATAACAATTCCATCTTTAAAAGAGGCTGCTTCAATAATTGTTGGCGTTTCTTCTGTATTGCTTCCTGTATACAAATTCCCTTTTTCATCTGCTTTCTCAGCTGCTACAAGAGCAACTTTTGGAATTAAATCAACAAACAAACGTCCGTAAAGTTCTAAGTATGTGTGAATTTCCCCCATTTTCAACATACCGTCTTCAATCATTTGCGCAACGCGTAGACTCTGTGGGCCAGCATAGGAAAAATCAATTTTACTTCCAATTCCTTTTTCAAAAAGAGTTAAATGATCAGGCCTTGAAATACTTGACATAATCATGTGAAGATCATGAATTTTTTTCGGATCCACACTATTTAAAGCTTCTGAAAGAAATGATGCCTGCTTTTGATTATCACCTTCAAGCACAACTCTATCACCGCTTGAAATAAGACACTCAAGGGCTTCTTTCATATTTTTGGCGTCAATAATTTTACCTTTTACAAGATGTTGTACAGACGCTAGCTTTTTTCTTTTCTCATCTCGTTTTGTCGTCCATGAACGATTATTCATCATACTCACCTCTTGTTATTTACTTTTGTATTTCTGTACTAAAAACCGGACATCATCTAATGAAAAGGATGAAAGAGGAAAAAAATGTCCTTCTGGGAATTTACGTTTGATAAGATCTACTAGAACATGACCAGGAGCCATTTCAACAAATAGTTTCACACCAAGTTCCTTCATAATAGTGGAACAGTTATACCATAAAACAGGATGAGAAACGTTAAAAGCTAAGTCTTCCTTAACAGCTGAGCCTGTTTGAAGTGGGCGAGCATTTTTATTTCCGATAAAAGGAACAGTAGGATCTGAAATTGTACATTTTTCAAGTTCCTCAAAAAGCGTTTTCCCTACGTCGTCCATAAGTGGACAGTGTGAAGGAACTGTCATGTTTAAAAATTTTGCTTTTGAGGCTCCCTGTTTTCTTGCTTTTTCTAACAAAACTTCTATACCTATCCGCTTTCCTGAAACAGTATACTGATCTTCCGCATTTTCATTAGCTATATAAACAGGCGTTGTTTCATTATGAATAGACTCCACAATGTAAACTAACTTTTCCTTGTTCAGCCCAACAACAACGCCCATGCCATATTCTTTTCCGCCAACGTTATCCATTAATTCAGCACGTTTTTTCACGACGTAAAGTCCATCTTCAAAAGATAGGACTTTTGCCGCTATAGCTGCAGCGAAACTTCCTATTGAATGCCCTGCAACAACGTGTGGATAAATTTTTTCCTCCTCAAGATGAGCTTCTAAAATAACGCCTTTTATAAACAAGCTAAGCTGAGTACCAACAGATGTATTAATGTACTCTTTATCATCAAGTAAAAGAGGATCGTAATCCAACCGATTTTGAGCTCTCTCAAGAAGTGAGGAAGTAAGAGTTGTTTGGGGGAGATCATCAAGCATCCCTTCATACTGCGTTCCTTGCCCTGGAAAAAGAAAAGCTATTTTGTTCATTGTTCCACCTCACCTCCTTAATTGAGATTTTCTAAAGAAAAGAACGCTCAAATTGTACGCAAAGCATTCTATTTATTATGTAATATCTTATTTTAGTGTATTCTTCTCTTTTCTTTATGTAAAATATGGATTCGTTTATAATAGATATAACTCTGGAGTTATAAGTAAGAAAGGAGAAACCTTTTCATGGATTTATTACAGCTTCGCTATTTTCAAACAGTAGCTAAATATGAACATATGACAAAAGCAGCAAAGTCTTTATATATTTCACAGCCTTCCTTAAGTAAAACGATTCGCACGCTCGAAAAAGAACTTGGTGTTGATCTTTTTTTGCGCAAAGGAAAAAGTATTAAGTTAAGTACGGCTGGAAAAGTGTACTTAGAGCATGTGGAAAAAGCCCTTTATTCTTTAGAACAGGGGAAAAAAGCGCTGCAAGGGTTACAGCCACATGTCTTTGGAACATTACGTTTCTCTATGCTTGTTGGTTCTCCTATTCTTCCTGAACTTCTTCAAAAGTTTAGTGAAATTCACCCTAAAGTGGAATTTCATATTAGTCAAAATATTGATGGTAGGGAAGTACCGAACTCCTTTGATATTTGTCTCTCTTCTTCTCTTATCAATTTAAAAAATGTAGAAAGTACTCGGCTTTTTACAGAACGAATTATGTTAGGCGTACCAAAAAGTCATCACCTTGCTCAAAAAGAAACGGTTTCCTTGCAGGAGATAAAAAATGAGCGCTTTATTTTACTAAATGAAAATAAAAATTTACGCAAAACGGCTCAGTCCATTTGTGAGCTCGCTGGCTTCTCGCCCACCATCTCTTATGAAAGCGACAATCCGTCAACAGTAAGAGATCTTATTAATGCAGGGCTTGGTGTTTCATTTATTCCCTCTATTACATGGCATAAAGTATTGAATTCAAGCGTCGTGTTATTACCAATAGAAGAGGCTTTTTCAGAACGAAACATTTACCTTTCGCTTCCTAAGGAAAAGCAGCATTCGAACGTTTCGTTGTCCTTCCAAACTTTCTTAATTGATTTTTTTTCAAATCTTACATCTTCAAAAGACTTTAAAGATATATAAAAATTGTATCTCTATTGGACCAATAAGTTATCAATCATAAAAAAAGCTCTTCCTCTAAAAGGAAAAGCTTTTTGTCCATTTGTTAATGATGTGAATGGTGATTATGTTCTTTCTCTTTTTCTGGTTCTAATAATTTTGCGTCCTCTTCTGAGAGTTCTCCAACAATCATCTGTCTTGTTGGCATAATATGAAGGTTCTTTGTTCGAACATCTGCTTTAACGTAGTAGATTCCATCTTCACTAAATGTGTTTACTACCTCATATGTTCCTTTCGCTGTTCTTTGTCCTTCTATCACTTTTTTATTCCCTTCATTTCCCTTTTTCCATATTTCAACATTCATTCTTTCCAGCTCTTCTACTTTCTTATCTTCCTTTGTTACTTCCACTTCTAAGCCTACTGCCTCATCCGGATTCATAGTTTCAGGAGTCATAATAACTGCTTTAAGTTTTTCTGACTGACGATACAATTTAGCCGCATCAGAATCAACACTACAAGCTGAAAGCAAAAGTATAATAACAAAGCTCGAAAAGAGATAAAAAAATTTTTTCATCATTTACACCTCTGAATCTTCTATCTTTTGTCTCCCTAAGCGTTTAGGAATCTTTTTAATTGTGGTACTCTCTTGACCACGAAGAAATCAAATAGAAGTACAACAATAATTGAAATGCCCACAAGCGGAAACAAAATTCCCATTATAATAATGATAAAAGATAAAATTTTCATTTGCTTTGGATTTTCAGCTGCTTTTGGAGCCCCAAGCTTACTTTTTGGCTTACGTTTCGACCAAAGATAAAAGCCGCTTAATACAATGCCTGAAATTCCTAAACAAACAAGAAGTCCTATAAGCTGATTCATAAGACCAAACTGTGTTCCTTTATGAATTGTAATACCAAAAGCGATCATTTTACCTAATCGTTTATAGCTATCATATCGATAATCAGCAAGTACGGCTCCTGTATATTGATCAATATGCATTGTCACTTCATCCTGTGCTTTAGGTGGAAATAATGAAAGCGTATATACCCCATCATCTGTTTGCGGAAATATAACGTTGTATCCTTTTGTAACATTTTGCTCATTGGCTACTTTTATTACATCATCAATTGAAAGTGGCAAAAGGTCTTTTGATGTTGAAAGAGGAACCTTCATTGTTTCAGCTGCCCAAGGTACATCTGCAATTTCTTTTGTTTGTACATCAGACTTCGGTGCGTCACCAACCCAAACAGAAGGCGGATATCCAAGTCCTGCATTTGTTGTAATCTGCTGAAACGTATTCCCCCACAAGCCAGACCACGGAAGACCTGTAAAAATAAGAAACAGTAAGCCTGCTGAAATCCAAAAGGCAGGTACTGCATGTAAATCTCTCGTAAGAACTTTCTTCTCCTTCGAAAAACGTGGCAGTACAACGCCCCAAAACTTCGTTTTTCTACGTGGCCACCATAAGTAAATACCTGTTACAACGAGCACAACCCCCCAACATGCAGCAAGTTCAACAATGCGATCTCCTATCGTACCTACCATAAGCTCTCCATGGAATTTTTCGATATTATCCATAAGGCGGTCTTTATCATTTAATTGTCCAATAACTTCTCCATTATGTGGATTCACAAAAATAGTATACGTTCCATCTTCTATATGAACGCCTACTTCTGATGAACGAGTAGGTGAATCACTTGGGCGATATTTATATACATGAGCATCTACATATTTTGACGTTACAGCTTCAATTTGTTTTGAAGGCGGGATGTTCCCCTCTTCATTTTCTACTTCATATAAATCTTGATACAAAAAGTTCTCAATCTGAGGTTTGAATAAATAGATTCCTCCTGTTATTGCTAATATAAGAAGAAAAGGAGTAAAAATTAACCCCGCATAAAAGTGCCATCTCCAAATTGTCTTATAAAGGGAGGAAGATGAAGTTTTTGCTATGGGATGTTCATCCCGGTGTGAAGTTTTATCATCTGATGTCATTTTGTGTTCACCTTCTTAATTTTAAAATAGATATTATTGTATAAAAGAACAAAATTTTCCGAAAAATGTTTCCTTATTAAGATTAGGTGACAGCTAACTATTAAACAAGAGGGGGAATGAAGAAAGATGTGAAAAAACATTGAACAAAAACGACAGGGCCTTTTGTTCTATAAAAAAACAGCTAAACCGTTAATGGTTTAGCTGTTTTGAGGAGCAAAAAGAGATTTGTCTTCAACTTTGTGGGTCACAAAGGTTAAAACCAAGCCAAATAAAATCATTCCTGAAGCAATTAATGTAATAAGGGTAAAACTTGCTCCAACATTTAAAAAGACTGTGCTTAGAGTTGCACCAATTGAATTAGCTAAATTAAAAATAGAAGCGGCAATCGTCCCTGAAAGTGATGGAGCTTCCTTTCCAGCTAAAATAATCTTAGCATTTAAAATTGGTGTTGTACCAAAGGTTCCAGCCCCAAATAAAAAGCACATGACAAAGGCTACAAATTTAAATGGAATAAGGAAAGTAAACAAAGCAAGAACGGCTGCTAATCCAATAAGAACCATCATTAGTCTTTCTGTTAAAAGATGTGGAGGGATTTTGCCAGATGCAAAAGTGCCAATAACAGCACCAACCCCAAAAACAAAAAGACCAATTGTAATATTCGTTACGTTAAAACCCGCAATTTGCGTAAGCATTGGTTCTGTAAATGTATATGCTGTAAAAACACCTGAAAAACCGAAAACAATAATAGCAAGCACAAGTAATACATTCCGATTTTTGAATATTTTCAGCTCTGAACGCAAATTAGGGGTAACACCAACCTTTTGATTTGGAACAACAAGAATAAGACCAATAAGTGAAATAAAGCCTAACAATGCTACAAACCAAAACACATAGCGCCAGTCAAAAATCCCACCAAGATAAGATCCAAACGGAACACCCAACATAATAGCAATTGTTAGTCCGCCTTGTACAGCTGCAATTGCTCGCGTTCCTTTCTCAGGTGTTGAAAGCGTAAAAGCAATGCTCATACATAAACCAAAGAAAGGAGCATGCATAACAGCAGATAACAAACGAGATAAGACAAGCACCTGAAAGTTTGGTGCCGTAGCTGCGATAATATTACTTATAATAAACAAGCCCATTAGACCAAGAAGAAGAGGCTTTGATGGTAATCTGATTGTTGCAATTCGCAAGAGAGGACCGAATATTGCAACGCTTATTGCATAAACGCTTAAAAGAAGTCCAGTTGTAGAAACATTCACATGTAAATCCTCAGCAAATTGAGTTAAAAGACCTGTTACAACATATTCAGTCATTCCAATAGCGAATGTTGAAATCATAAATACAGTTAAAATAATATTTCGGGAAGCAGAGAATCTGCTCATATTCTTCTCTCTCCTTTCATTCTATATTTTCATACAAATGACTAGGATATAGGATTTTCTCATAAAAGTCTATAGAAATGCAGTCATTATAAAAAAATCTTTACAAACCTTCTCCACATTTTTACGTACCCTTATGAATTGTAGAAAAGAAGGTTTATAAAGGACAGAAAAAGGATTTCTAACTATACTACATAAAGGAGCTAGAAATTTAACGTCACCTATACAATAAAAAAGACGCTATTTTTGCGCCTTTTTACGTTAATTTTTTTATAAACTAGAATTCATTGCAAAATGAACACGATTTCTTCCATTTCTTTTTGCCTCAAACAAAGCCTCATCTTTTGTCTTAAAATAAGAATAACAACAAAGAAAAAAGCTCAATAAACCTGCAGCTGCTACAACAGTAATATACAAGCATAATTCTTCCACGATTCGTTCCCTCTCAACAGTTAAAAAGAACTATTTTTCGTTTCGTTATATAGAAAATCTATACTTATGGACTAGTTTTTAATTTATTCTCTCATTTTATTTCTTCTAGCTCATCTTCTGTTACCCATTTGTGATTTTTCACTTCTTTTCCTGATGTTTTTGATGTATAGCTTACCGTATAAACTGTCGTTTCCTTAGCGGACACAATCGTTGCCTCTGCTCCCTTCATCCCTTTCATATGGTTTGCTTCAAGAATAACTTTATCTCCTTTTTCTATTGTTTCGTTTCCTGCATTTTTTATCTCTTCTTGAATCACCCATTTATGATTTTTGACCGTCTTCCCTCCTGTTGTTGGCTTATATGAGACAACATAAGCTACTGTGTTATAGGCCCCTTCAATAGTTGCTTGTGCTCCTTTCATTCCTTCCATATGACCTGATGTAATAATAGCTTCGCTTCCAATTTTAAAATGAGGGTGTTTTTCCTTTTGTAAATCTTCAGGGACTTTCTCGGTTCCACTATGCTCTTCTTTATGCTGATTTTCATTCTGCATTGTTGTCTCTTCTGTAGCCTTTGAGTCACTTTTCTCACTACATCCGCTAAGACTTATACTAGCTGCTAATCCTATCAAACCAAGCTTTTTATACATCGTCACCACTCCTCTCTTTATTCTCTTTCACAATATACCCTATATAGGTATAAAACAAGCTATAATATGCCCATTTTCTTTTAAAATCGTGATGCTTTTAAAATTTTTTAACTTATTATTTTAAAAACTAATCGAAGAAATTTAAAGAGGCGAATGACCTTTTTCTTTTAAAAAAATGCTAAAATTTTTTCTCTTTACAAATTAAATTTTTAGCAGTATATTACCTATGAAAACATCATATTGAAATTCCATTTCACCTTATATCGCTTAATCTGTAAGGAGTGGGGGACCCAATTTTTGTGCTTTGTCACTAGGGGTGAATCCTTTTAAAAAGGTAGGGCTACTCTAAAGGCCCGAATCCGACAGCTAACCTCATCAGCGTTTATAGAGAAGGTTTGCTTTATGCTGCTTAATATGAGCGCTAAGGAAAACCTTAGGGCTCTTTTTTTGCGCTCTTTTTTAAGTCTAGTAAACACTTCCTTCATGAAATGGCAAAATCTTAGGAGGAAAAATGATGAACTATTTAGCTCTTAAAAAGTGGTTAATCGGAAAGCCTTTAAAATCAAACGAGCTTGGAGAGCAGAAGTTAAGTAAACTAAAAGCGCTTGCTATTCTCTCGTCTGATGCGCTATCTTCTGTTGCATACGGTCCTGAACAGATTTTAATTGTTCTTGCAACAGTTGGAGTTGTGGCATATTGGTATTCTATTCCAATCGCTATTGGAGTCCTTGTTTTACTAATGGCGCTTATTCTTTCTTACCGTCAAATTATTTATTCTTATCCTGAAGGTGGCGGAGCTTACGTTGTATCGAAAAAGAACTTAGGAGAAAATCCTGGACTTATTGCAGGTGGCTCACTTTTAGTTGACTATATTTTAACCGTTTCAGTAAGTATTGCAGCTGGAACAGACGCCCTTACATCGGCTTTTCCTGCCATTCACGATTATAAAGTACTTATCGCTTGTATACTCGTTATTGTTATTACTCTTTTAAATTTACGAGGTGTGACAGAATCGGCGTCTGTCCTTGCTTATCCTGTGTACCTCTTTGTAATTGCTCTTTTAATCTTAATTGCAGTTGGTCTTTGGAATGTTGCAACAGGGCAAACTCCACCTGTTACACATACAGCAATGGGTACAGCCGTTCCGGGAGTTAGCTTATTTCTTCTATTACGAGCTTTTTCATCAGGATGCTCAGCTCTTACAGGAGTTGAAGCTATCTCAAATGCTGTAACAAACTTTAAAAAACCTGCTGCTCAAAATGCAGTCAGAACGCTTAGCGCAATGGGAATCATTTTGGCAATCCTTTTTTCAGGAATTATTTTTTTAGGCTATTGGTATGGCATTTCTCCAAAAGGAAATGAAACAGTTGTCTCCCAAATCGCAGCTGAAGTTTTGGGAAGAAACGGATTATACTATTTCGTTCAGGGAACGACAGCCTTGATTCTAATTCTTGCAGCAAATACAGGATTCTCAGCCTTTCCTCTTCTAGCTGTTAATCTTGCAACAGACAAATATATTCCGCGGATGTTCACTATTCGTGGAGACCGATTAGGTTATTCAAATGGAATTGTGACTCTTGGTGCTGCTTCTATTTTGCTTATTGTTATTTTCAATGGCCAGACGGAAAAACTTATTCCGCTCTATGCTGTTGGTGTATTTATCCCTTTTACACTTTCACAAACAGGAATGATTGCAAAGTGGCTGAAAGAAAAGCCTAAAGGATGGCAAGGAAAAATGATTATTAACCTAGTCGGCGCTCTTATTACATTTATTGTACTCATTATTTTCTTTACAACAAAGTTCACTCAAGTATGGGCAGTACTCATTTTCTTACCAGTTATGGTTCTAGCTTTTCATCGTATTAAACGTCATTATGAAGCAGTTGGTGAACAGCTTCGCATTTCAGATGACGATCAAACCACATTTGCTTTATCAGGAAATGTAGTGATCATTCCTGTCGCAGGAATGACGAAAGCTGTAGAACGTTCATTAAGTTATGCAAACCTTATCGGAGATACCATTATTGCTGTTCACGTTGCTTTTGATCGCAAAAGTGAAAAAGTACTTGAAGAAAAATGGAAAAGAGTACATCCAGACATTCGACTTGTTACGTTTTATTCTCAATATAGAAGCCTTGTCCGTCCGCTTCTGCGGTTCATCGACATTGTGCGAGAAAAATCAAAAGATAGCAATATGGCAGTAACAGTCCTCATTCCACAGTTTATTACAAGCAAAAGCTGGCATAATATGCTTCACAATCAGTCAAGTTTATTGTTAAAAGCACATTTGCTTTATCGAAAAAACGTTATTGTAACAACTCTTCCATTCAAATTTAAGAAATAACTAAAAAAGGAAAGCGTATTTTTCATCATAAATACGCTTTCCTTTTTGCTTACTTCTGTTATTATGACTTTCTCCGCATAAATTTCCAGTAATTGAAAAAGATAAAAAGAAGCTTATTTTATAAAAGGAGGGTATTTATGAAGTTTCTCTACCCCGTTTTTATCCTTCTCTTTTCTTTACTAAATAGAAGAAATCTTTTTTGGTATGAAGGTGCTATTTTTCCTTTTTTCCCGTTTAAGCAGGTTAATCCCAATAATCTCAGCTCCTATAAACCGCTCTCTTTTTCTAAACAAAACAGATTATCAGAAAGAGCTTGAAAATGGAGAGAATTTTTTGGAGTATTGCTTTCCCAGGGTTTGGTCAATTTTTAAACGGAAAATATATAAAAGGAATTACGTTTATCATTTTAGAACTAGTAATTAATGTAAGAGCAAATTTTAATGAAGCGATTTACTATAGCTTTCTAGGAAAAATTGAGAAAGCTTCTGAAACAGCTGAGATAGGATGGCTCATGTTTTATCCTTGTATCTATTTTTTTGCAATGTGGGATGCCTTTAAAGATGACGGCGGTGGGAAACATCCGTTAACGTTCCTTCCCTTTGCCTTCTGCGCTTACTCGGTAACAGTTGGACTTATGTATTATTCAAAAATTGAAATTGCCCATCAGAATTTAGGACCTGTGTTTCTTCCTATGCTCTTTGTAATTCCAGGCATTTTAATAGGGCTGTTACTCAAAATACTGCTATCTTTTTTGCTAAACGTAAAAAAAGAGCAGAACTAATTCTGCTCTTTTTATTACATTTGATTTGGTCTGCTCGTTCCCGTTTCAACAGGTTTAAGCTCTGGAGAAGCTTGTTTTTCTGGAAGGTTGTCCACATTTCCGCTCATTGTTTTGTTCTCGGACGCTTTAGGATATGCTTCAGCAGCTTGTGAACCTGCTTTTGCTACTTTTGAACCTACCTCTTTAATATCTTCTTTAGAATCTTTGACTGTTGAAACTGCATCTGAAGAAATGTCTTTCACTTCTTCTACTTTGCTAAATACGTCTTCATTAAATTTAGCATACAAATCTTGTGCATCACTAATAGCATCTTTTAGAGTCGTTGAAGCCGTCTTAAAACGGTCAATCATTTGATTTTTTGTTTCTTGAGGATTTTCTTTTACATTCACTAACATTTCTTTTGAAGAAGCAGTCATTCCCGATGCTGCCTTTTTTACTTTGCTGCGCGTTGTGGAATCAAAAAGAGTAAGAGCTCCACCGATAATTCCACCAATAATGATTCCTTTTAAAAGCTTACTATTTGCTTCTTGATCCGTATATTCTTTATGCATTTGTTTGTTCATCCTTTTCTCCTCCTCTTTTTATCGCTTAACTTACTATTCCTCTTCCCCCTTCTTACTAAGAGTAAACCAAAAAGCATTTCATCACGAAATGCTCTCTATTTAGCTGCAATACGCTCGTATACATCTCTTAGCGTTTCACACCCTGATTTCTGAACTTTTTTAACATATGTGCACCACAGCTTTGCTGTAAGCTTCGCGTCTCCAAGCGCATGATGGCGATTCTCTACAACGATGTTATTATCAAGGCACCATTCTTCAAGTGGCTTATTATCATTTTTCTTATCAGCAATTCGATATAAAAAAGAAGTATCAATAATTCGGTGTTTTAAAGGTGAGCGAAATAGCTTCCAGCTTACATGCTGCAAAAAATTCTTTTCATGATTTGCATGATGAGCAACAATTGGCATATCTCCTGCAAAAGAAAAGAAGTCAATGAGCACATCTGATAGAGAAGGAGCATTTTTGACCATTTCTTCATTAATTCCCGTTATCTCTTTGATCTCTTTTTTTAAGGTTCCTTCATATCGAACAAGCGAATAAAATGATTTCGCTTCTATCATTTCTCCCTTTTCTACTTTCACAGCTCCAATAGAAAGAATTTCATCCCCTTTGTTAGGAAAAAAACCAGTTGTCTCTAAATCCAACACAACGACATCAAGTTCACAAAGAGGTACATTCAATGCTCTTTCTACATCAAGTTCACGTTGAAGCTGACGCAAATAAGCGATTTGCTGAGAACTCATCCCTTGAGCTCCACCAAAAATACTGGCGTTTAGCTTACCATGCATCTCCCTCATAAAATGAATAAACGGCTCAAACCCCATTATCTAACATCCTTTTTTGATAATCTTTTGTACATATTCATGTAGCTTTCTCCCATTCTTCAAAATGTGCTTTACTTCTTTTTTTTCATCTTTGCTCAACTTTTTAATATTTAAGTAATGTACTTCATCATATGTTGTGGATGTTTTAAAAAGCGAGACTCTATAGCTTAACAGTCGTTCAAAATCCTCATAGTACGATTTCAGCTCTTTATAGCAAGGAAACGAGCAAAGTTCAGAGAGCCTTTCTAAAGTTGACGTTGCATGAATACCCTCCTTAATTGATAAAAGACGAACGCTGTTTACATATGGCATAAAAGCAGCATTTTTAATATGAATAGAGTCTTTATGTGCCCCATTATCTTCAACAAAGATTTGCCCAAATGGACCAACCGCTTTTTTCACATGCATCATATTATCTAAAAAACGCCTTAATAATGTGGGATGTTCTTTTTTAAAATCATGCACTTTGTTTTTTAATGTTGTGATGTACTTCTCTTCTCCAACAAGGGAGCGAGCATCATAAAAAATTTGCAAATAACGCATACTCTCCCAACTTTGTGAATCCATCCATCCTAGAAGCTGTTCTTCCCACTCCTCTAACGATTTTCTCCATACTTTATTTGAACTCATTACATTTCCTTCACAATAAGGATAGCCAACTTCATTTAAACCAAATGAAAGTTCTTCTCCAAGAGATTTAAAATATGTTTCATACTTTTTGCTTTTCGTCTCATATACAAGTCCATGATCTTGATCACTCGCAACACCTTGTTCACGCCTTCCAGCACTTCCGACTACAAACCATAAAAAAGCACATGGTGGTTCACCACTTTGCTTTTTTATCGTTTGAAAAGCTTTGTTAAACACCTTTCTCATCAGCTCATCGTGAAATTCATTTAACTTCTTGTTATCTGTCAAATAAGCTTGAATGTGTTCAGAACGCCATTCTTTTAGTTCTTTGTACTGAGCTTCATTTTGCACTGTGCCACTTCCTTTTCTTATACTAAAAGGGAACACTTTCTACTGAAATGAAATAAAATCCTCCACTTTCTTTTATGGAGGATTTTATTTCATTTATTGCAAAGTTTTCTCTTTCTTTATGAACTAAGCTTATTGTTTTCTTTTTGTGTTGTAAAGGCTTCAGGATATCCGTAGCTCCCATGCTCGCTCATATCTAATCCCATAATTTCTTCCTCTTCTGTTACGCGAAGTCCTCCCATCACTTTTTTAATAATAGCTAAAATAATGAAAGAAACAACAAAAGCATAAAGAGCAGAAACAGCTACACCTGTGAATTGGACGCCAAGTTGGTCAAATCCACCACCGTAGAACAAACCTGGTTTTCCAACTGTAGCAAGTTCAGGCGTTGCGAAAAATCCTGTTGATAATGTTCCCCAAACCCCTGCTACACCGTGAACAGATAAAGCAAAAATCGGATCATCAATACGTCTTCTTTCAAAGAAACGTGCACTATAAAATACGATAAGTCCACCAATGAAACCAATAACAACAGCTGCCCACGTCTCAACAAATGCACAAGAGGCCGTAATGGCAACAAGTCCTGCTAATGCTCCATTTAAGATAGTTGGAACATCTGATTTTCCAAGCACAAGCCATGAGATAAGAAATGCTGCAACAGCTCCAGCTGCTGCAGCAAGGTTTGTATTAAGAGCAACAAATCCAAAAAAACCATCTGCTACAGAAACTGTACTTCCCGCATTAAAACCGAACCATCCTACCCATAAAATGAGCACGCCTAGAGCAGTAAACACTTGGTTATGACCATAAATGTTGTTTGCTGAACCGTCTTTATTATATTTACCAATACGAGGTTTTAAAAGAATCGTTGCTGCTAGCGCAGCCATAGCGCCTGTTAAATGAACAACCGTTGATCCAGCAAAGTCTTGCTTACCGTGCTCAGCTAACCAACCTCCGCCCCAAATCCAATGCGCAACAACCGGATAGATAAGTGCCGCAAATAAAATAGAGAAGATAAAATAAACCGACATTTTTGCTCGCTCTGCAAATCCACCTAACGCGATAGTTAACGAGATTCCAGCAAAAGCTAATTGAAAGACAAAGAATACAGCCGTTGAAAGTCCTTGCCCTTCAATTTCATAACCGGAATAGAAAAAGTGAGATAAACCAACAAGAAAGTTTGCATTATCTCCAAAGATAAAAGCAAATCCAACTGCCCAAAAGACAAGGGAAGAAATGCCGAATGTAAAAATTGTTTTCCCAGCAATATGGCCGGCGTTTTTCATTCGCGTTGATCCTGCTTCAAGAAGAATGAATCCACCTATCATAAAAATAACTAAAATTGCTCCAAGCATAACCCAAACGCTGTTCATCAAAAATTCCATATCCATATGATTGCCCCCTTTTTTCATCACAAATCTCTTTAGTTACATCAAGTGTTACTTTTCCTTACATTTAATGATTTAATTTTATTTTATAGCATTAGAAAGAAAAGTCAACACCATTTTTTAAATTTTCAGATTTATCGTGTTAGAACTTCTTACATAGTTTCAATTCATTTGAAATTGTATAAATTGTTTACATACAAAAAAGCAAGGATTGAACATTCAATCCTTGCTTACTTTAATATGTGATAAATTAACTCTTCTTGGTTCTTTATATTCCAACCTTCATTTTCTGCATTGTACTTAGCTTCCTCAATTGTTCCGATAAAGTCCATTCTTCCTTCTTTTAAAACTCCCATGCGGTGACAAATGGTTGTAATCTCACTCATATCATGTGTTGTATAAATAATTGTTGTTCCTTCAGCAGCTAGCTCTTTTACATAACGATTAATTTCAAACTTAGATTGAATATCTATTCCAACCGTTGGCTCATCCATAATTAAAATAGATGGTTCATGAATGAGGGCAATACCAATATTAAGCTTTCGCTTCATTCCACCTGATAGATTTTCAACTCTATCATTCCACCTGTCACCAAGTCCTACTTTCTCACATAGTTTATAAAGTTCTTCCTTCGATTTTTTACGTTTTGAGAGTTTACTCCAAAACGTAAAGTTGTCTTTTACCGTAAACTCTTCCCATAGAGCTAAGTCTTGAGGAACATAACCAATCTGTTCCCGTACTTTTTTCTTATGTTTTCGAAGATCGAGTCCTTGAACAGTAATCGCGCCTTTAGAGGGCGGAACAATGGTTGCTAGCAACGATAACAACGTAGACTTTCCCGCTCCGTTTGGACCAAGAAGTCCAAAGATTTCCCCTTTGCGGATGGAAAGTGAAACCCCTTTTAATGCCATTCTTCCCTTATATTTTTTATACACGTCTTTTATAACAATTATCTTTTCTGTTTCTGTATTTTCCATACTGTTCCTCCCCATAAAATCACGCTTATTCCGATTATAAAAGCACTAAAACTGTAATAATACTCATGAGCAAAAGATGCTTTTACAAAAAGCGATTGAGGCATCCAAGCTGATATATGTCCTAAAAAAGGTGAAAAATCACTGAGTGAAAAGAAACTTCCACCAAAAGCGCTTATCATCATTACAACTAAAAAAGATAGCAAATAATAGTTTCCATTAGAACGTATAAAGCTTGCCATAAACATACTTAACATACTAGAAAACAAACTAAATATGATCATACTTACTAATACTTTTATATTCATTGTAATATGGTGAAAGTATAACAAGACACCAAAAGATAATGCGGCGCTTCCAAACAAGAAGAGAAGTTGTGATCCTGATTTCCCGTAAAGATAGGCCGTGAGTCCTTTATATGTTGTTCTCATTCTCGAAAACAAAAGCTGCTCTTTTAAAACCCATTCATTCATAATAAAACAAAGAAGCAATACTGAGAAGCTCCATAGTCCTAGATAAGAATTAAAACTCCCTTTAGTTTCTCTATTACCGAACTTTTCTCCCTCTTGTTTATACTGGATTGTCATAAGGGGTTCTGGTTCCCACTGGTCGTCTGAATAACGATATGCATCTTTCCAAATCTCTTCCTTATCTATATCTATTTTTCTCTTGTCATAAATGGCAATAACCCGGTTAGCAGCTTTTGCGTTGCTTGTCAGACGGGTTACTTCGCTTGCGACAAGTTCACGAACGATGCGATAAGTAAGAGATGAAGGTGTAGAAACTAGCTTAATAACACCCTCTCTTTCTTCGAGTTTTATTTTTTCTTCAAATCCCTCTTCAATGATAAAAACGCTATCTACTTTATTCTGTCCTAAACGACGAAAAGCTTCCTTTTGCGTTGCTGTTGAAACGTCTAAAAGATCCTGCTTTTTCATTCGATCCACAACAAGTTTTGACGAGGTACTGTTATCTTTATCAACAAAAACGACTGGAATTCTAATCTCGCTTCCCTGCTTTTCGATCAGCCCTCCAGCTCCTACTGCAAGTAGAACAGGGAAAAGAAAAAGCAGCCACGTTGTCCATTTTTTTAGCATTTGTTTAATATTTAATTCTATTAATCTCATATTACTTCTCTCCTCTTCCTAACTTGAATTTCATCAACGTTAGAGCTAGAAAAGCACATGAAAGGAAAAGAAGCGATAGAGAGGATTTTAGAAAATGGTTATATTCTTCTCCACTAAATAAGGCAAGAAACGATTTTAAAATAATAGAGTTCGGATAATACACTTCAAGCCACAAAAGTCCTTCTGGAAAATAGACAGGTGGGATAAGATGGCCTCCTAAAAGAGCGCTAACAATCATAAAAAAGAGTCCAAATAGTTGATAAAACTGAATACGCTTTGTTAATGCTTCGATCATGATAAATAAACTTATAAAGAAAAAGGCTGAAATTACGGTTAAACCTCCAAAAATCCACCTATTTTCCACGGCTTTTAATCCGAGACTTTCAAAGATAGGCACTCCAAGCAGAAGCGAACATATACTAATTAGAAGAAGCAAAGCAAAACCTTTTCCGATACTAATGGAAAAGAGTGAAATATGACGTGAAACAAAACGATGATCTAATGCTTTCGTTTGCTTTGTTCGCAGCAAAAATAGCCCTCCATAACTCCAAAACATAATAAGCAACACATAAAATGAGACCGCATAGTACTGAATGACATTTTGACTGAACAATCCCTTTACAACATCATGAGAAAAGGCTTCGTTCCTTTCTAAAACGTGAAAAGAAAATGAAAGCAGAGAAGATCTAAATTCTTTTTCAAGCTCACTTTCCGAAAAACCAGCATCTTCTGAAAATTTATATACAGTATTTATTCCACTTTGTGATGCTGAAACAAAGTCAGCCGCGCTCTTCATAAGATAGGCAACAAGCTCAGATTGAAGAGGTCTTCTACTGTTTCCTATTACTTCAACTGGAATATTTTCTCCATTTTTTAATCCTTCACTAAATCCTTCGGGCACAATAATAATGGCCGCTATTGTATTTCTCTTTAAAAGTCTATTTGCTTCATTTATATCTGTTTCAATTGGCGTAATTAATTTATGTAATTCTTCATTTTCTGTAAACTGCTGAAGAATAAATTGCGTTTCAAACGTATTGTCTTCATCAACAATGCTAACCGAAAATGACTTAACTTGCTCTTCCTTGTGAAATAGCGCACTAAATGTAACGCCAAGAGTTGCCATAAGAGCTAGCGGAATGAGCAAAAGCAAAATTGTCATGCGCCAGTTTTTTAAAAGTATTTTAAAAGAAAGTAAAAAAAACGTGCCTGTCCGCTTCATCTCATTCACCCGCCGCTAACTGGTGGTATAAAAGCAACAACGTCGTTTTCAGATAATTTTTCCTCATCAAAAGCGTACTCTTCGTTAACAGCTACCATTACATTATCCAATAGAAAATTATATTTCTTTTGAAGCATTTCTTTAAGTTCTCCAACCGTTTGACCACTATATTGCACACGAAGCTCTGACTTTCCTACTTGTTCTTGCAAGCGTGCAAAAAGTAAAATTTTAATCATTTTGTTCTCCTTCCTTCTGAGGCTTTCCATCTGGATATGGAATTGTTTCAAGCTGATCTCCAATCCACTGTTCCCCATCTTCCCAAAACTCTTTTTTCCAGATTGGGACAATTTGTTTAATTCGTTCAATTGCATACTCGTTCGCCTCGTATGCATCACGTCGATGAGGAGTTGAAACAGCGATAACAACGGCAATATCTAAAATATCTAGCATTCCAATTCTGTGCGTAATCGCTACTTTTACATCTCCCCACTTTTCTTCTATTTCTTTGCCAATTTTCTCAAGCATTTTAACCGCCATTTTGTCATATGCATCATATTCTAGCTTCAGCGTACGCTTCCCTTTTGTAAATTCTCTTACTGTACCAATAAAAGTTGTAACGGCTCCTGCTTCACGCCTCATCACTTTCTCCATTACTTTGTTTGGCTCAATCGGTTCGCGCACAATTTCAAATAGTTGATTCATCATTCATCACTTCCTTAAAATAATTACCTAACCATTCAGTAAACTCATTGCTATGAATAGAATATACAGGATAAGGTCCCTCGGGAATTGGCCCCCATGTTAAAACAAGTAACACGTTCGATAGATTCTTAAGCATATGTACATCTTCTTCACTTTTCACTAAACAGATTTTAGGATATGCCTCTTCTTTATACCCTTCTACAATAATCATTTCAATAGAAAAAAAACGATAAAGTTCGATAAGCTCATCAAGCATCCATTTTTCTTTTTTGATGGAAAGTGAAAAAAGACCGCCCCCTTCTACTCCCGAGACATCAGCACCAGCAAGGCGATGTCTTACACTATCCTTTCCTTCTACATTATAGGGTTCTCCTCCGTGACCATGATGTTTAATAGTGGCAACACGCACGTGCTTCTTTTTCAAATAAGAAACGATTTTTTCTACCAGTGTTGTTTTGCCACTATTTTTATAGCCTACAACCTGCAAAATATGGGCCATAAAATCACTTCCTCTTATGTATAATCCTTCTTCTAGTTTACCATGAAAATGATCTGAATAATGTGGTATTCCCTTCCCTTTAAAAAGAACGACGCTTTTGGTAAGTATCTTGATCATTAATATTCAGAAAAGCAGAAGAAGGACTTTTAAGGTTATTAGCAAAAAGAACAGAAATCGAGTCTAGAAGACTGCTCATTCTCAAGTTCCCTTCTTCAAGATTCTCTATAATAAAAGGAAGCGTTCTTTTATGATAAAGAGCGATTAACGGCTGCTTCTTTCCTTCTATCACAGGCACAATTGCATCAACACGTTCGTCTCTGAGTTCTTTTAATTCAGCAAGCACACCACCTGTTATATTTGGTGTATCACAAGGGAGAATAGCGTACCAGTTTGCTTTTATTTTTTTCATTGCCGTATACAAGCCTGCCAGAGGTCCTTTTCCACGATATTTTACATCATCTAGATACACTCCGTCATACCTCATTTTTAATTTTTCTGCAAGGGATGGATGACTAATAATTACTGTTTTTTGTGTTTCTTCATTAAGTGCTTCAAATGACCATTGATAAAATTCTTTGTCTTTCCAATGAGCAAAAGCTTTTTGTCTTCCAAAACGTCTAGACTCTCCTCCTACTAGTAACACCCCTGCTATGTCCATAGAATTCCCCTTCCTTTTTTAGTTGATTATGTCACAGTTTTTTCAGTACCTCAATGCACGCGTTTAAGGTTACTTCGTAAAAACGGGCAACTTGTCTAATTCATTAACCTATACGTTTTATGTTATTTTGCATAAGCTAAAAGTACAGAAAGAAAGAGGGAAGTTAGATTTACTTTAGAAACAAAGGAGGGCAATAAAATGGGCTTTAATTCCGGCTTTGCATTAGTTGTCGTTTTGTTCATCTTGCTTATCATCATCGGTACTTCTTACACTTACTAAGAAGAAAAAGAGCCTCTGAGCGCTTGTAAGCTCAGAGGCTCTTTTTTATTTTTTAGGGCCAAAAAATTTATTTTTAGTCTTCTTAACCATTTTCCCAGTTGTATCTGCAGATTTCCCAATCATCTCGTTTGCCTTGCTTGATGTTCCTTTTAAAATGTTCGAAGATGTATCTGTTACCTTTCCAACTAATCCACCTTTTCCAGATACGCCTTTAACAATATTGTTTGCTGTGTCAACTGTTTTATGAAAAAGCTCATTTACCTCATTTGACGTATTTTTCACAAATCCTCTTTTTTGCCCATCTCGTTGGTTCTCCTCACGTTGTGAAATAATAGTCTCCTCCTTTATATTCTGCTTATCTTCATACTTATGAACAGCATTGGTTGTCCTAGAATATTTCTTTCGTTTTCTAGATAAAAACCTATGTACATTTCTCTTTATAGCAAAACAAAACATCAAGAAAGATAAATGTCAGAATAGTTTTATTTTAATTAATTAAAGATAGCGCTTACATCATATACAGCAAGCGGTACAACAAAGTTTCAGTTTTCACAACAATAGGTTTAGAACCTTGAACAATGGGTAATATTTTGTTAGGTTTAGAAACCATAAGCGATTTATTCATATTTTTGTTTTTGTGTCAATATGACGTAAGAAGAAAAATGTGAAAAAAATTACAGAGTTGTGGAGATATTGAACTACCGTACTCTTCTCAATATCTCGAGAGAGGAGGAACCGAAAACTTTCCATTTTATTTCAGGCGTAATGAGCCCATCATTGCGAGAAAATAAGTAAAAAGATTTTATGTTCTTATAAACCACATTAGTCGTAAGTTTTGTAATGTTTTAAGGAGGAAGTTGATGTCTGGAAATTTTAAAAAGTCCATATCATTATTTGATCTTATTCTTATTGGATTAGGAGCAATCTTCGGTTCAGCTTGGCTTTTTGCTGTAAGTAGTGTTGCTTCAAAAGCAGGTCCAGTAGGAAGTTTTTCTTGGTTAATCGGGGGGGCCATTATTCTTTTAATTGGTCTCGTTTATGCTGAGCTCGGGGCAGCATTACCTCGTACAGGTGGAATTCTTCGGTACCCAGTATATTCACACGGTCCGTTAGTTGGGTATCTCATTTCTTTTGTAACGATTATCGCCTATACAAGCCTAGTTTCGATTGAAGTAACGGCAGTTCGTCAATATTTAGCGTTCTGGTTCCCAGGGTTAACAAAAGCTAATTCAGAGTCACCAACTGTTATTGGATGGCTGTTGCAGTTTGCTTTACTCGCTCTATTTTTCTTACTGAACTACTGGAGTGTTAAAGCATTTACAAAAGCAAACGCTATTATTTCAGTTTTTAAATATTTAGTTCCTGTAACAATTATCGTTATTCTTGCTTTCCATTTTAAATCAGCTAACTTCTCAGTAGCTGGGTTTGCCCCATTTGGTGGACAAGGAGTTCAAACAGCAATTGCAACAGGTGGCGTAATGTTTGCTTACCTTGGCTTACATCCAATTGTTTCAATTGCAAGTGAGGTGAAAAACCCACAGCGTAACATTCCGATTGCGTTAGTTGTTTGTATTATTCTTTCAGCTCTTATTTATACAGCAATGCAAGTTCTTTTCCTCGGAAGTATTCCAACAGATATGATCGGTAACGACTGGGCACAAATTGCTGATAAATTTTCACTTCCGTTTAAAGATATTGCCATTGCATTAGGTTTAGGTTGGTTAGCTGTCATTGTTGTGTTAGACGCTGTTGTTTCTCCAGGAGCGAGTGGAAACATCTTTATGAATACAGCATCTCGTCTCGTTTATGCATGGTCACGTACTGGAACTCTTTTCAAAACGTTCTCAAAGGTAGACAAAGGAACAGGAATTCCTCGTCCTTCTCTATGGCTTTCATTCGGACTATCTGTATTCTGGACATTACCATTCCCATCATGGGACGCGCTTGTTAACGTTTGTTCGGTTGCCCTTATTCTTTCATATGTAGTAGCTCCCATTTCATCTGCTGCGTTTAGAGTAAATGCAAAAGACCTAAAAAAACCGTTTAAACTTAAAGGGATGAGCGTTATCGCACCCCTTTCATTTATCTTTGCAAGCTTTATCGTATATTGGTCAGGA
Source organism: Priestia filamentosa (assembly GCF_900177535.1). Classification (NCBI taxonomy): domain Bacteria; kingdom Bacillati; phylum Bacillota; class Bacilli; order Caryophanales; family Bacillaceae; genus Priestia; species Priestia filamentosa. The sequence continues at coordinate 225,625 of NZ_FXAJ01000003.1, read as the reverse complement.
TGGAAAACAAACTCTTGGTTATTAGGTTCTCAGCTTGTTATGTTTGTTCTATACCTTATCTTCTCTAAATATGTGCCAACAAAAGAAGTAAGCTTAGCACAACAATTAAAATCTGCTTGGTGGTTAATTGCTTATTACGTTATCATGCTTGTTATTTCTTACCTTGGTTCATTTGGTGGAGGAACAGAGACATTAAAAAATCCTGTAGACTTAATTCTTGTCGCTATAGTAGCATTAGCTATTTACTACTGGGCTAAATATAGCGGATTGCCAAAAGCAATTATTGATAATGATGAGCCTACACCTGAAGAGAAAGCGGAAGCTGAAGTTAAAGCAGAACCTGCTAAATAACGCTTGTTTTACAAACTGGATAAAGTTAAAATAAAAGCTGCCTTCTGGCAGCTTTTATTTTTCACAAAGGAGCTATTAAAATGAACTATGAAGGCTTATTAAAAGCTTATTTATCTCTTTGGAACAACCGCCAGCTTTCTTCCTATAAAGAAGCGGAAGAAAAACTTAAAGAGCTTATAAAAGAAGATTTAAGTTCAGCATGGTCACACCCTCGTATTCGTAAAGCAAAAGAAGTTCAGCTTACAACTGCCCTTACTCGAATTGAACAGTCCTCTTTAGAAAATGAGACAAAGCAAGCATTAAAAGCTTTGTATGAACAAATTTATGATGCGATAAAATAAACGTCAAGGAATTCATTCCTTGACGTTTATTTTTTATTTATACGAAAAAGCCTTTTCCGCTTTCTCAAATGCTTGTTTTAAATCTTCTTTTAAATCCTCAACATCTTCAAGGCCAACTGAAATACGAAGAAGATGCTCTGTAATGCCTCGTTCTTCTTTATCTTCTAGAGGCATACTTGCATGAGTCATTGTAGCAGGATGCGTTAAAATGCTCTCTACTGCTCCAAGGCTTACTCCAACGGAAGAGAGAACAACATGATTAAGCGTCTCTTTTGCTACTTCTTTATCTTTTAATTTAAAGGAAATGATAGCCCCGTAGCCACTTGCTTGCTCACTTGCTAAGTTGTGCTGTGGATGAGATGGAAGTCCTGGATAATACACCTCATCTACTTGCGAGTTATCACTTAACCACTGCGCAAGCTCTAAAGCTGACTTTTGTTGCTGATCTAGACGTACTTTTAGTGTCTTAATCCCTCTTAATAGAAGCCAACTATCATTAGGACTTAAAATTGCTCCAAAAGCGTTTTGTACAAATCCAATTTTCCCAGCAAACTCTTCGCTATTTGTAATGGCAACTCCAGCTACAACATCACTGTGACCTCCAAGATATTTCGTTGCGCTATGAACGACAATATCTACGCCTTTATCAAGCGGTTTTTGTAAGTATGGCGTCATAAACGTATTATCCATAATTGTAAATAAATCATGATCTTTTGCAACGCGCACAATTTCTTTAATATCTGTTACGTGTAAAAACGGATTTGATGGAGTCTCAAATAAAATCGCTTTTGTTTTTTCTGTAATATGTTGTTCTACTTCTTTAATATCTGTTGTATTAGCAAACACAGCTTTAATATTAAAATTAGTGAAAAGCTGTGTAACCGCTCTGAATGTTCCCCCATATACATCGTGTGAAACGATAATTTCGTCTCCACTTTTTAACAAGCATAAAACGGAAGAAATAGCAGCCATACCTGATGAAAAAGCAAATCCATACGTTCCGTTTTCTAAAGATGCAACAGTATGTTCTAGAGCTTCTCGTGTAGGGTTACCTGATCGAGAATAATCGTAGCGGTTATTTTTTTGCTGATTAAACGTAGTTACTTGATAAATAGGCACATTGACAGAACCAAATGGCTCTTCAACATGAGTTTTAGCGTGTATAAGCTTTGTGCTGAACTTCTGATCTTTTGTACTCATCAAATCTCTCCTTAAAGTCTTGAATTAAATCTTCTCCATGCTCAATACCAACTGATAAACGAAGCAAGCAATTCGTTACTCCAATTTCATTTCGAACATCCTCTGGGATATCGGCATGTGTTTGGCGTGCAGGGAACGTAATTAATGTTTCAACGCCTCCTAGGCTCTCAGCAAACGTAACTACTTGAAGATGTTCTAATAAGAACGGCACTAGTGCTTCTTCTTTTACAGAGAAGGAAAGCATTCCTCCAAAGCCTTTTGCTTGCTTCTTCATTACGTTATAGCCTGGATGACTCTCTAACCCTGGATAAAATACTTTATCAATTAAATCTTGTTCTTCAAGCCACTGAGCAATTTTCAAAGCATTTTCCTCGTGACGATCCATTCTTAGTGCCAATGTTTTTAAGCCACGAAGAAGGAGAAAACATTCCTGCGGTCCAAGAATAGCACCAATAGCATTTTGAAAAAAGCGAATTTTTTCACCAAGCTCACAACATCGACTAACAACAAGTCCACCAATAACATCATTGTGCCCGCCGATATACTTACTTGCACTATGCACAACAAGATCTGCACCAAGTACAAGTGGCTGCTGTAGATATGGAGACATAAATGTGTTATCAACAATTGTTAGAAGATCATGTTCTTTTGCGATAGCAATTGCTTCATGCAAATCTGTAACGTGCATAAGTGGATTTGTTGGTGTTTCAATAAATAGAGCTCTTGTATTTTCTTTTACATTTCTTTTTATCTCTTCTGTATTTTCAGTGTTAACATATGTAACCTCTACGTCACTTTTCTTCACAATATCTTCAAGAATACGATATGTTCCACCATATAAGTCTTTCGAGATAATAAGATGATCGCCTTTTTCAAGGAGAAGGAAAATGGCTGAGATAGCAGCCATACCTGATGAAAAAGCAACTCCTATTTCTCCTTTTTCAAGAACCGCAATTGCTTCTTCAAGCGATGTTCTAGTAGGATTGGCTGTTCTAGAATAATCGTAACCTGTACTTTCTCCTAAACGAGGGTGTTCAAATGTAGATGCCTGATAAATTGGCGTTGTAAGTGAACCTGTTGCAGCATCTCTTTTCATTCCTGACCTTACTAACTCTGTTTCAATACGCATAATATTCTCCCTTTCTTCCTCAATATAAAAAAGCCACTCTTTACAAATGAAAGAGCGGCTAATCCGAAATCTCTCATCTGTAAGAACAATTTGTTCTACAGGAATTGGCACCGTTCAAGTATATTACTTGATGGTTGCCGGGCTTCATCGGGCCAGTCCCTCCGCCACTCTTGATAAGAGTAAATTTATAATTCATTGATTTTGTTAAGTAATTAATCTTACTTTAGTAAAAATATGAGTGTTTGTCAACGAAGTTTTCTAAAAAGGTTAAATATACACACTATTCAAAAGGGTTTTCTACTATATGTTATTTTAAGGATATATTAAAAAAACAGCAGAAACGAATGTCTCTGCTGTTTCTTTTACTCATATAAAAAAGCAGTGATGGAGTATACAGTACAGTCCCATCTTCTTAAGCTTTCACTCACTAGTTCATTGTATTCTGCTACGCTTTTTGTTGCCTCATATAAAGGAAAGTCCATTGCCTTATTCCTCCTCTATCCTATTTTTATCATTATAGACAAACGTAGGAACATCTAATCTTGTGAGTTTGTTCCTTTCTATCTCTTTTTACGCTTTTGAAGCTCTTTTTTTACAATTGGAACACCTTTTTTAATAGCTCTTTGGACTTTAGGATTCTTCAGTAATCTGATAATTTTACTCAATCTTCCCATAATTATTTCAGCTCCTTATTATTTCGATACTGACTAAGACGTTTGCAGTATTTATATAAATAAGCAATTGCTTCTAAAAACCATTTTGGAAACTTTTTTGGGAAATAAGATTTTTGATAAAAATAGCGATATGCTCTTGCTAAATCGCGCCACTGATAGCATGTTTTCTTCTGAGTATAGCGTACAACATCAATGATACGAACTTCTTTATCCTTCGTTAGAATAAGATTGTGTAAATGAATATCTGAAGGGTTTAATCCTTTCGAGCGTGCAAAGGCAAGTCCTTTTTCTACCTCTTCAATTGCTTTTGTAGGAATTCTCACACCTGTTGTTAAACACTGATAAAACGTTTTGCCTTTAATATATTCCATTACAATATAGTTTGGCCCAACTTCATATATTTCAGGAAAAGTGAGAGAATGTGATAATTTTTCATACACTTCTCCCTCTTTTTGCGCTAAGTGATCAAAAGAAGGAAAAAATAGTTTAATCACTTTATTTTCATTTTTCACTTTAAAAGCCCACGCACTTCTCCCTGTTCCTATTACTTTTAATTCTCTTGGTAGGTGAATAAGAGAGTATGAAGAGCCTTTTTTTTGGAACTTAACTTCCTCTACGAGTTCTGAAGCTTCCCTCACATTTTTTCCCCCTTCACTCTTTTTTCAAACATACTACAAATTTCACACTTTCCATAATAATATGCTTTTAAAAAAAAGAGCTCTTACCTTTGGTAAAAGCTCTTTTGAGATGACTTTTTTAAGCTGAGAATTTGCGTAGCTTTGTATCTAAAATAAAATTACCAAATGGAATAACAGATGCTAACAAAGCACTTACAATCCATTTATATGACCAACGTACTTTCATCGTGACATAACCAACCATTAAAATATATAAAACAAACAATCCCCCATGAATAGAACCAACAACTGTTACAACTTCAGGGATGTTTGCCATATACTTAAGCGGCATTGCAATTCCTAAAAGAGCTAAGAGAGAAAGCCCTTCAATAAGTCCTACAAACCTCATTCCACCGAGTGGAGAGTTCATCATATTATCGTCTCCTTCGTATTGTTTTTATTTATGTATGTCCAAATTCATTTTTTATGTGCTTACGTTTTTAGTATACCAAAGTTACAAATCTTTTATCACCTTGTTCCTGTGACAGTTTCATGACATTAAGAAGCCGGGAGTTCCCGGCTTTTTCCTATACTTTAAAAATCGACGTAACACCTTTAAAAACCGTTGATAGCTGGTTAACAGCGTTCATCATTTGACCTGCTGTATTCATCATTTTATCCATATTATACGTACCATCGCTGTTCTTAAATTGTGCTAAAATTTGCGGTGGCTGGCTTTTTGTTTGCATCCACTGCTTAGGATAGTAGTGAGGCTGACCTTGTTCATACATATTTTGCTGTGGCATGTATCCACCCGTTGTTATATGTTGATTGTACATGTTAGGAGTATAAGGAACATCTACAAATTGAGTGTTGTTTACATATGGATGACTTTGATACAAATAGGGATTTCCGTAATTTTGAATAGGTGCATATCTGTATTGATGAACTCTTCTCATCCGTTCTTCCCCCTCTCTTTTCATTCTTATACTATGTAAACAGCCTAGGCAGACGTGAATACGTAATTTATCATTTTTTGTCACTTTTTGTCGGAATTCTAAATTTTTCGAACAAAAGGAACTTTCCTATTCTTGTGGTACACTATAAAAAAGGGGTAAGGGGGAGTTTAAAATGACAGTTGAAACACTTCGTAACCGTTTTGTTGATGTAAAACAATGTGAGCCAGAAAATCACGATCAGCTACTAGATTTTGCTAGACGCAAATATTTAAAAGGGGAATTGAGTCTTAGCGAGTACAAGAAAGTGATGTATGCACTTGAACAAGATGGAGCAACTAGTTTAACTTTTCCTTAATATTAAGAGAGCGCTTAATAAAGTAAGCGCTCTCTTTTTTTATATTCCCTACAAAAAGGAGCTTTTATCAAGCTCCTTTTTCTTTTTCTGCTAAAATAGATTCTAGAAAATACTTATTTGATATATACATTTTACTAAATTGTTTAGCTCTTGTATCTTTATGGAACGATTGCAAAATAACGTTGTGTAAATTCTCAGTTGCTGCATCAACTTGAGTAAAATGAACATATTTTGGTTTCGTCTCTAGAATCCATTTCCTTACGGCTTTTTCCCATTCGTCAAGCAATGAAAAAAACGTTTCAGCATATGGCTTTACTTCCTCATAAAAATCTGCTGATTGTTCTTTCGCTTTTACCACCTTTAATCTATTAGAAGCTTCTTCATTATAAGATAGAAGCTTTTCAGTAAGCTTATAAACGTTGGACATCAAATCACCTCTAGGAGGTTATTGTAACATGGAAATAAAAAGTTGTAACTTTAAATTGGTTCTGCAATAGCAATGTGATATTCAGACTTTTTTACATATTTTAATTCATCAACGGCTTTTTCGATTTCTAAAAGAGAGGCTTTGATTGAAGACAGCATTTCTTCTGACGCAGTGGGCTGTTCTTTCGCTTTTTCGCTTACTCGTCTTCCTAGCTCTTTTTCAGTTTCATCTAAACCTACAATCGCCTGATCCAAAAGACCTAAAAGCTCGCTTTTACGAACCCATTTTTTATTCATTTGTCTTCCTCCTCTACGCTATGTTCTTCTATTTATTCTTTCTTTTTTCTTCTCTCCCTTTCTCGCTGACAAAACTAGTTGTGATTCGCTAAATAAATCTTCTTTTTAACAGTTATTCGACATCTTCTAAAATGTATGATTTTCGGATAATCGACCATACTAACGATTGGAGGTGGATATCAATGAAAGAACGTTTCGAAAACAACACAAATGACAGCACTGAACAAACACTTCAAAAACAACATAACGCTGCTCAAAATCTTGCAGATCAACAAATGGATGCAGGAAACTCAACAGAGATGAGCAAAAAACAAAATGGACCAAATCGTCCTTCAACTTAATATCATAAAAAAAAGACATCAACATTATGTTGATGTCTTTTTTATTTTCCTTTTATGAGCTCTTTAATTCTTCCTTCTACTAACATATAGAAGTGAAGCGTCCTTTGTTTCTTTTTATACCATCTTGTAATGTTTACGATTTCAGCAAGAGGCGTATCTGACAGCCATCCTTCAAGCTTTTCTCTGCTTTCAACCCATTTATCTCTCCGCGTCTCATGATGAGCAACAGGTCTAAATGTAGAACGAAGATATGGGGTAGCTATTTTTCCTGTTTTTCTAAAGTATTGTTCATAATCATAACGAGACCCTGTATGAGGGGTTGAAGAAGCAAAATGATCAAATAAAGAAAAAAGCTCTCTATGAAAAAGAAGTTCCGAAAGCTTTATCCCTAGTTCAATGCGCTCTTCAACTTTTAAAAAGTTATATACAGAAAGACCATAAAGCTCTCCTTGCATTGTTGGGAATAGAACAGAGCTAAAATGCAACATTTCTTGAAGTTTGAAAAAAGGACGGGAAAACACTCTTTTTTGATAAACAGGATGAGAAATAACCGGTTGTTGGATAATATGCTGTTCATTCACAATGAGCGCATGGACGAGCCTTTTTTTCTTACCTTCATCCCAAAAACGAGTCCACTCTTCTTCCATAAAAGAATGAACATCGAACTTAGAAAGCAATGAAAAAAGCGACGTTTTCTTTTTTTTTGATAGTTCATAAAGTAAAAGCTGTGGATATGCATCTTTGAAAATGAGCCAATTGGCACGCTCATATGTTAAAAAAAGACGTTTTCTTAGGTTTTTCTTCAAAGCAAAAGAAAAATACGCTCCTTCTAAATCACACATATTCCACCCTGCATTGCGAGACACCATACTTGCAAGGAAAGCCCATTCTATTTCTTTATGTCGTTTAAAATATGCATAGTATGCCTCTGTTCTTGAGATGTTGTCTACGTTTGCTTTTTCCGTTTCTTTTATAATATAATCAACAATCTCCTGCTCGTTCATCTCTATTCTCTCCTTTCTAACAAACGACCTTTTTCATATTTTTGTAACTATGGACTTATGATTTTTGTTATGATATATAATATATTTTTTTGTGGGGTGTTAAATTTAAAGGGGGGAAATCATTCATGATTCGATATCCAAACGGTCGCACGTATCAGAAAGCAGAGATAAACCATACTAAGCAAAAAGGAAATCATATTTACAGCAATCGTGGGATGACGCTTGAAGATGATTTAAATGAAACAAACAGCTATTATTTAGACCGTAGCATTGCTGTTGTTCACAAAAAGCCAACGCCCATCCAAATTGTAAACGTAAACTATCCGAAAAGAAGTGCTGCAGTTATTAAAGAAGCTTACTTTAAACAAGCTTCAACAACGGACTATAACGGCGTTTATAAAGGAAAATATTTAGATTTTGAAGCCAAAGAAACAAAAAACAAAACGTCTTTCCCACTTCAAAACTTTCATAATCACCAAATTGAACATATGAGCAACGTTGTGAAACAAAATGGCATTTGTTTCGTTATTTTAATGTTCTCTTCTTTGGAAGAAGTATACTTGTATGAGGCATATCATCTTCTAAAATGGTGGGACGACATGAAAAAAGGCGGGAGAAAGTCCATTCCGAAAAAAAGTATTGAACAAGATGGACACCTAATTGAACTTGGATTTCAGCCTAGAATCCCCTATTTAAAGGTTGTTGACGAGCTTTATTTTTAAATTTAGCTTCTTAATATTCCCCTTTTATGTTAAGTTAATTGTTGACTTTCTTTTATCAATAGGTATGATTATAGTGGTTGATTCTCTTTTCAATTCGTTGAAAGGTAGGAATGAAAATGTCTGATCAATATAGTTCTCGCGAACAGCGAAGAAAACAAAAGGAAAATTCAAAGCGAGGAAGAGGAAAACAAAAAGGCGATAAAGGAAAAAAGAGCCTTTTTAAACGCGTACTAGCTATTATTCTTCTACTTGGCGTTATTTGTTTCGTAATTGGGGTAGGAACGTTTGCTTATATCGCAAGCACCGCTCCAGAGCTTGACGATGCAAAATTAACTGATCCTGTTTCCTCAGTTATTCTAGACAAGAACGGCAAAGAAATAACGGAACTCGGCGGTGAAAAGCGAGAGCTTGTTACATATGACGAGATTCCAGATAAGGTTAAGAATGCTTTTATTGCAACAGAAGATGTACGCTTTTATAAACATAGCGGAATTGACTTTTACCGAATCGGTGGAGCGGCTGTTGCGAACGTAACGAGTGGATTTGGAGCTGAAGGAGCAAGTACAATTACCCAACAGGTTATTAAAATGTCTGTTCTTACTCCTGAAAAAACGGTCACTCGAAAAGTACAGGAAATGTGGCTAGCTCTTCAACTTGAACGTAAATATTCAAAAGAAGAAATCTTAGCTATGTACTTAAATAAAATTGACTATGCACGCTCTCAAGTGTTCGGAGTCAAGAAAGCTGCTGAGTTCTTCTTTGGAAAAGACTTAGACGAGCTTACGCTTGAGGAAGCTGCCCTTCTTGCTGGTCTTCCACAAGCTCCAGGAGCGTATGATCCTTATACACATCCTGATCGTGCTGAAAAGCGTCGAAACACAGTATTAAACTTAATGGCGAAACACGGCTTTGCTTCAAAAGAAGAAGTAGAAAAAGCTAAGCAAGTGCCTGTTACAAAAAGTTTAATTCCAATTGACGAACAGGAAGAGACTGATGGAGAATATACGACATTTATTGATGAAGTCGTAAAAGAAGTAAAACAAAAAACAGATGTAGACGTCTATTCGGCTGGTCTCAAAATTCATACAACGCTTGACACAGATGCGCAAGATTACGTTGATGAACTTTTATCAACAGACAACATGGTCAACTGGCCTGATGACAAGTTTCAAGCAGGATTTACTGTTGTAGATACTAAAACGGGAGCGATACGTGCCGTTGGTGCGGGACGTAATCGGGTTGCGCGTGGCTTAAGTTTTGCAACAGGAGTCAATCGCCAACCAGGATCAACCATTAAACCAATTTTAGATTATGGACCTGCTGTTGAAAATTTAAAATGGTCCACATACCATCAGCTAAAAGACGAACCGTATGAGTATTCAGATGGCACGCATATCGGAAACTATGGCGGCAACTATCATGGTACCGTATCAATTCGAAAAGCGCTTGAACAATCATATAACATTCCAGCGCTCAAAACATTCCAAGCTGTTGGAGCAGAAAAAGCCCGGGAGTTTGGAACAGATCTTGGTTTAAATCTGCCAGATCCTATTACTGAAGCCTACTCAATCGGTGGATTTAGCGGCGGAGTAACTCCAACACAAATGGCCGGAGCATATAGTGCATTTGGTAATAACGGTGTGTACAATACACCACATACGGTAACAAAAGTTGAATTCCCTGACGGAAACGTTATGAATTTATCGCCTGAATCTGACTCTGTTATGCATGATTATACGGCATATATGGTGACAGATATGTTAAAAGACGTTGTGAAAAAAGGGACGGGTAAAGCTGTTTCTGTTCCAAATGCAACTGTGGCAGGAAAAACAGGAACAACAAACTTTAGTAAAGAAGACCGTGAAAAGTACAATATTCCATCAAGTGCTTCCCCTGACGCATGGTTTGTCGGCTATAGTCCGAACTATACGATTGCCGTGTGGACAGGATATGAGAACATTGAAAAAGGAAAGTACTACATGGATACAAGCCAAGAGCTTGGCATGGCGAAGCAAATCTTCAGTAAAGTAATGACTCACGTTTCTGAAGATGTAAAAGATGAAGACTTTAAGAAACCAAGCTCAGTATCTGAAGTGACAGTTGAAAAAGGCTCAGCAAACCCAGGTCGCCTAGCGAGCAAATATACGCCTGACAGTGCAAAGGTTACAGAGCTTTTCGTAAAAGGTACAGAGCCTTCTAAAGTATCAAAAACATATGAGAAAAAAGCAGAAGAAAAAGAAAAAGAAGAAAAAGAAGAGAAGAAAGAAGACACTGACGTTAAGAAACCATCAGGTCTTAGCGCTTCATACAACAAAGCTTCCAATCAAATTGTGTTGAATTGGAATTATAGTGGAGATACAGACGGTGTTTCCTTTAGAGTCTCTTCAACGGTAGATGGTCAAGCAGGTTCATCTACAACAACAAACGGCACTTCAGCTACGTTTGAAGCTTCCTCTCCTAACGGTAACTATACTTTCACCGTTGTAGCGGTCAATAGTTCAGGAGATGAGAGTGACGGTGCTTCAACATCCCTTCGTATAGGAACTGGAGAGGGTTCAGCAGGAACTGACGAAGAAACGGATGATAATAATCAGGATGATCAGCAAGGTACACGTCCTGAAGATGAACAACCGTCCGAAGATGATAGCGGCAGCGATGACGATAACAACAATAATAATGACGATACAAACGATGAACAAAATAACGAGCAGCCAACGCCAACTCAGCCAACGACTCCACCTAGTGGAAATAATGGTAATGGTGAAGAAACTGATGATGGAACTGGTGGCAATGGTGGCAATACGGAAACACCAACTCAGCCTGAAACTGAAACTGAAACACCAACAACACCAACTCAGCCTGAAACTGAAACACCAACAACTCCAACTCAGCCTGAAACTGCTCAATAAAAATAGCCGATCCTTTTAAAAGGATCGGCTATTTTCTTTTTATAAGGGCATTTACTTTTGCTTGTTTATTAGCTTCTGTAAAGAGCTCATCAAGCTGCATATAAGATACATACTGATATGGCTTTTGCATTACAAAAGATAACCGTTCTTCAACATTGAACGGTTTGATTTCTAAAGAAGCTACATGCTCTGAGAAATTTCGAAAACCGGGAACTGGTAAATGATTCATCCAGAAAAGAAACGTAATAAATTGACCAATCGAACTTTTCATAAGTTCTTTAACGTCTTCTTTTTTTCGCTGTCGAAACAGTTCTCTTATCTCTTCCTTTTCATTTTGGAACACTTTAAAAGGAGCCTCGCTCCCCTTTTTCCACGGGCGTTCTGCTCTTTCATTCAAAAGAGCCATCATGTCATAATAAAACAAATCACTTTTGGAGGAAACAACGTCCTCCTCTTGATAAAAAAGCGGATGAATGAAGCTTTGTGGCACTTTTATGCTTTTCATGCTTTCTTACTCTTCATTCTTTTCTTTCCTTCGCGACAAAGCTCAAGAAGTGGACAAATCTCGCATTTGGGGGCTTGTGCTTTACAATGATAGCGCCCGAAAAAAATTAAGCGATGATGTGTAACAGACCATTCATCTTCAGGTACTTTTCTCATTAGTGTTTTTTCCACTTCTAAAACAGAGTCTTTCCATCGGCAGATAGCAAGTCTCTTTGAAACTCTTTCAACATGTGTATCAACAGCTAGAGCTGGCACACCAAAAGCAACTGATAGAACAACATTAGCTGTTTTACGCCCTACTCCTGGAAGCTTTTCAAGCTCTTCTCTCGTTTTTGGAATTTCTCCATTATGTTCCTTTATTAATAATTCACAAAGCTTTCGGATGTTTTTAGCCTTATTGCGGTAAAGACCAATAGAACGAATATCTTGCTGTAATTCTTCTTCTGTTACGTTCACATAATCTTGTGGCTCATGGTATTTCTCAAACAAGTGGGTTGTTACTTTATTAACTAGGGCATCTGTACATTGTGCAGAAAGCACTACAGCAATCGTTAAATCAAATGGATTACGATGATTGAGCTCACAGTGAGCATCAGGAAACATCTCAGCCATTTGATCCAAACAGTAGCGAATTTCTTTTAGCGTTAACATGCTTTTTGTTCTCCTTTATTGTTTTTTATCAAAAAAAAGAAAACGAGAGAGCCCTCCCGTTTTCTTCTACTGCTCTAACCAATTAAAAAAGGGAATCGTCGTTTTGCGCGTTCCTTCATTAGAACTTACTCCTTGCTTTGGCTGCTGATGTTGTCTAAACTTTCGACTTTGGTTTCTAGCCTGTTCAATAGTTTTTACACCGTTCTTCTTCCATTCAAAAAGAATACGATCAATATAACGAAAGTTTAGTTTCCCGCTCATAACAGCTTCACGAAGAGCGGCCTTAATAATAACTGGCTCATGGTCGTCTTGGTCAATCCACATCGATAACGTTTCACATTCAAAAGGTGATAGCGGACGACCAAATTCTTTTTCAAACATTGTGTAAAGGTCTGTCTCCGACCGTTCTCTCTCTTGTTCTTCTTCTTCATGAACCGTTTCAAACATAAGGGAAGCAAGCTTTTGCCATAGAGGTCGTAAAGAGTACTTTTCACAGATCATCATAGAAACGTCTTGCTGCTCAATTGCCAAGAAGCCTCTCTTCATTAAACTTCGTAAAACTTCTGAGCAAGCTGTTCCGTCAATACTCATGCGGTTGGAAATTTCAATTGGGGTTGGGAAGGGATTGCCGCTTCCAATAGATTCATGGATGTGTAGCAGCGTTAAAAATTCAATTTCATTAAGTCCAATGTCCGCATAGTGCTTGAGCAAAACTTTTGGAATAGAAACGCTTCCCCCTTCTAACCACTCTACTACCCTCTCTCTATCCATTGCGAACACCTCTTTTTATTAGTATATCATGTTGTAAAGAGTAAATAGAACTTCAATTATTACCTAAGCTAGAAAAGCTAGAGAAAGGTGTTTAAAAAGCAATTAAGCTTTTTAAACACCTTTTTCTCTTTGTTATTAAGGATATAAACGATTTAATAAACGTGGGAATGGAATGCTCTCACGAACGTGTTCTGTACCGCTCAACCAAGCTACAGTACGTTCAAGACCTAATCCAAATCCAGAGTGAGGTACAGAACCATATTTACGAAGCTCTAAGTACCATTTGTATGCTTCTGGCTCAAGACCGTGTTCTTCTACGCGCTGATCTAATAAGTCAACATCATGAATACGTTCTGAACCACCGATAATTTCGCCATAACCTTCTGGAGCAATCAAATCTGCACAAAGAACAACTTCCTCACGCTCTGGATCTGGCTGCATGTAGAATGGTTTTAGTGATGTTGGATAGTGTGTAATGAACACAGGCTTATCATAGCTGTTAGCAATAGCTGTTTCATGTGGTGACCCGAAATCATCTCCCCATTCAATATCATCAAATCCTTGCTCTTTTAAGAATGTAATGGCATCATCATACGTAATGCGCGGGAATGGAGCTTTAATGTTTTCAAGTTTTGATACGTCTCTGTCAAGCGTTTTAAGTTCAAGCTTGCAGTTTGCTAGCACTGCTTGCGCGATATGTTCAACATACTGCTCTTGAACCTTTAAGCTGTCCTCAAATTGATAAAATGCCATTTCAGGCTCAATCATCCAAAACTCAATTAGATGACGGCGTGTTTTAGACTTCTCTGCACGGAATGTTGGTCCAAACGAGAATACTTTACCAAATGCCATTGCAGCAGCTTCCATGTAAAGCTGACCACTTTGAGAAAGGTATGCATCTTCTTCAAAATATTTTGTATGGAAAAGCTCTGATGTTCCTTCAGGAGCACTTCCTGTTAAGATTGGTGGATCAATTTTTGTGAAATCATTTTTGTTAAAAAATTCATATGTGGCACGAATAATTTCATTACGAATTTTTAGCACCGCATGTTGCTTACGAGAACGAATCCAAAGATGACGATGATCCATTAGAAACTCTGTTCCATGCTCTTTTGGTGTAATTGGATAGTCTACTGCTTCATGAATTACTTCTAATCCTGTAACAGAAAGCTCATACCCAAATGGAGAACGCTCATCTTTCTTTACAATTCCTGTCACGTAAAGAGAAGATTCCTGTGTTGTTGACTTTGCTACTTTAAAAACATCTTCTCCAACTTCTGCTTTAACAACAACGCCTTGCATAAAGCCTGTCCCGTCGCGGAGTTGTAAGAAAGCGATTTTTCCGCTTGAACGTTTATTTGCAAGCCACGCTCCAATTGTGACTTCTTGATCAATATAGTTACTTACTTGTGAGATTGTTACCTTCACCATTTTAGCCTCCAAGTCATTCAATATGTATCCTTTTTTAAACACGTTTAAAGCGCCCGTTTCATGCGCGCACGCTTTCTATTATAACGTCCACTTTCAACAAGTACAAGAGCCGTAAAAGTATCCCTTTTTTTACAGCTCTTTCTTTCATCGCTAAGCGTTCATTCGATCCTTCATAAAATTTCTTATCCGTTCCACTGCCCGACTAAGTTCATCAAGTGATGTTGCATAGGAAAGTCTTGCGTTATGAGGCGCTCCAAATCCAGAGCCTGGAACAAGCGCTACTTTTGCTTCGTCTAAAAGTCCTTCCACCCATTTATCAACTGTAGCATATCCTGCAAGATCTGCTGCTTTTGATACATTTGGAAACAGATAAAAAGCACCGTGCGGTTTCAGACATGTAATTCCTGGAATTTTTGTTAACTCTTCGTAAATAATGTTTAAACGCTTTTGAAACGCCACTCTCATTTCTTCTACAGCACTTTGATCTCCAGTGTATGCCTCAATAGCTGCATATTGCGCAATTGAAGTTGGATTTGAAGTACTATGGCTAGCTAGGTTTGTCATTGCTTTGATAATCTTTTTATCTCCCGCAGCATAGCCAATTCTCCAGCCTGTCATTGCATGTGAGTTTGATACTCCATTAATGATAATTGTCTGTTTCTTTATATCTTCTGACAGCTCTGCAATTGAAACATGACGATATTTATCATATACAAGCTTTTCATAAATTTCATCTGAAATAATTAGAATATTATGTTGCACACAGAATTTCCCGATCATTTCAAGTTCTTCTCTTGTATAAATCATTCCTGTTGGATTGCTCGGTGAATTTAATACAATCGCTTTTGTTTTGCTTGTAATAGCTTCTTGAAGAGAAGAAATAGTGATTTTAAACTCATTTTCTTCGTATGTTTTAACAAAGACAGGTTCTCCACCAGCAAGCTTCACTTGCTCAGGATAACTTACCCAGTACGGAGTTGGGATAAGCACTTCATCTCCCTTATTTAACACTGCTTGAAAAAGTGTATAAAGAGCATACTTTGCCCCTGTACATATAATAATTTCAGAAGCATCATAATGAAGGTTCTGATCTCGTTTAAACTTTGCAGAGACCGCCTTTTTCAAAGAAAGCAATCCACCTGATGGCGTGTATTTAGTATAGCCTTGCTCCATCGCTTTTTTAGCTTGCTCTAAAATATTAGGAGGGGTATTAAAGTCAGGTTCCCCAGCTCCAAGGCCGATTACATCATATCCCTTTTCTCTAAGTTCTCTTGCCTTTGCCGTAATTGCAAGCGTCGCGGACGGCGTTAAAGATGAAACGCGATTAGCTAACATACCGCTCCCCCTTATGTAGTAACCATAAGCACCTTAGCCCCTCGTTAAGCTATAGCGACGGTAAAAGTCTCCGCTTCCTATCGTGACATAATAATAGGTTAGGCGATTCTCATCGTCTGTATACGTTACTTCCCAAAGCGGCGTTTTTCCATTAGGGCTTACAGCTAAGCGAATGGATTTAATTTCTTCTGGATTTCGATCTTGTTTTACAATACTTTCTACTCTCTCCTTAGAAATAATACCCTCTTTTTTTCGAACTATAACGTCACCTTTTTTTGCTTTTTCAGGAACCCATGCAATTACGTTTTCACCTTTTTCGTTTTCTCCACTGGCAATGTAATATGTTTTCTTTCCATAGTAGGTCGAAATTGGCTCAACGTTTTTTAATTTATACTGTTTCGTTAAAATAGAAATGTCGCCTTTTTCCACTTTTTCTGCGCTAATTGAACTATGATAAATATCTGCACAAAGCCATACAAAAAGAGCAACAATAATGCTACCACCGATAATAAACCATTTTCTCATTTCAAATCACTCAAGTCCTATAAATTGTAAATACAGCTTTTTCTTTGTCTTCTTCATCTAAAGCTAGTCCAAACATTAAATCTTGACGCTTTAACGTTCGATTCAACGTATCCACCACTTTATAAAGGTCTGAAGAATTCTCTACAGTTACTGTTGATAATACTTCAATTTTCGTTTCCATATTCATTTCGCTCCTATCAAAAAAATTGCCAGCATATTTTGTACGATTAGCGCACATATTATAGCCATAAAGATCATGACTTTAAGCAATATTATAACAGTTCAACCTAGATTTTACGACTACATCAAAACAAAACTCCTGCCACACACAGGGAAGAAAAGCAGCTATGATAAAGTAGCTGCTTTTTTTATTCTGAAGGATCCCACCATTCTACAAGTCCTTCTATCATTTCATCAAATGGTTTGTATACAACATCCACTTCTGGAATAGATTTAATAAACTGTTTTCCATATGGTGATTCTATAATCCGTCGATCAAAAATCACGATTGCTCCTTTATCTCTCTTCGTACGGATGAGACGACCAAATCCTTGTTTAAATCGAATAATCGCATCTGGAAGAGCTTGCTCTGTAAAAGCATTTCGCCCTAGCTTTTTTATTCGATCCATTTTAGCCGCGACAACTGGATCGTGTGGAGGTGCGAAAGGAAGACGTACGATAGCAAGACATGAGAGAGCTTCTCCTGGAATGTCTACACCTTCCCAAAAGCTGCTCGTTCCAAAGAGAATAGATTGATCAAACTGTACAAAGTCTTTGACAAGTCTTGTTCGATTTCTTGTTGAAATTCCTTGTCCAAAAATCATAAAACGCTCTTCAAAATCTAAGTCTTTTGTATAGTGAAACGTTTTTTTCAACATTTCATATGACGTAAATAAAACAAGCATTTTTCCATTTGTCACCCGAGCAACTTGCAAGATGGAATGAGCAAGAGAAAGACAATAATCATCAAGATCTGTTTCATTAACGGTAGGAAGATCGTCTGGAATAAAAAGTCGAGCCTGCTCTTTATAATGAAAAGGAGATTCAACCTTCAACTGCAAAGGTTGAAAATCATATAAACCAAGTCTTTCAATTGTATAATCAAAAGCTTCTTTAATCGTTAATGTAGCAGATGTTAATATAACGCTCTTTTTATGCGTAAAAAACAAATCAGCAAGCGCTTCACTTACATCTGCTGGTTGATTGTATAAAAAAGCAGCATTTGCCGCTCCTTTTGCTTCAATCTCAACCCAACACACTTCCCCTTCTTTTTCCGTTAGAAGAAGAGTATGTAGTTTATCTCGAATAAGTAAAAGCTCTTCACAACATGCAATCAAATTATGCCATTTTTCATACTGTTTACTTACGGGATCCCACTGCTGTTTTTCTCCTTCTTGTTTAAAAATAAGATAAATTCTCTCAAAATCCTCCAACAAGAAAAGTGTCCTTAAACAAGATTCTTTAATCGAGGATGGTGCTTTTTCTACTTCGTATCGTTTACGAACTCTTGTGGTCGCTTGTTCATGCTGCATGCTTCTTCTTACATAGCGATGAATAAGACGAAATAAATCATCCATTTCAGCTCGCACTTGTCTAATATTACCGTCAAGTTTAATAAACCATGACTTTCTTCCTGTCATATACTCACCAACATCTTTTAAATACCCTTCCGTGTCATTTGTGCCGATCTTTAACAGAAGATGATGAATTTGAAAATAGTCAAGCTGTGTGCCAAGCTGCTCACTCGCAATTTCTTCTAAATGATGAGCTTCATCAATAATTACACTATCATATTGAGGAAGAAATTTTTGTTTTCTCATTACATCCAGAAGCAATAAACGATGATTTGTTACGATAATGTCAGAATCTTTTGCTCTGTTTTGAGCTCGTTCATAAAATGAGAACCTCTGCCATGGTTCTTGAAAATCGATAGGGAGCGGCTGTTCATCATTAATTTGTTCCCAAAAAAGCTTTCCGCCAGAAGGCAAGTTCAGCTCATCAATATCTCCTGTAGTTGTCATAGTCAACCACACGACAATAGCTGACTTAGCAAGCACAATATCATAGTTGCTTTCTTTTTTAGGTAAAAAGCTAAGAAACTTTCTAACATTCAAGTAATGATGGCGCCCTTTTAAAAGGGTGACAGACACAGGGAATGAAACAAGTTCTTCAAGAAGCGGAGCATTTTGATCGATAAGCTGTTGCTGTAAATTTACTGTATGTGTTGAAACAACAACAGGCTGCTTTTTTTCTTTAGCCACAAAAATAGCTGGAATAAGATAAGCTAACGTCTTACCTGTTCCTGTTCCTGCTTCAATTATGGCATGCTGGCTCGTTGTGAGCGCTTCGTATACGGTTTCCATCATCGACCATTGAGCACTGCGTGATTCATACTTCTTCAGCACTCCTTTAAAGAGCTCTTCTCGCTTATTATAAAAAGTCTCATATGATAGATCCGTATGATTATCGACGTTTTTCACAACTGCTTTTTTAATTGGCAAATCTTGAATAATTTCAAGCTCTTCTTGCTCTTGTGCACGCACAGCTTCTTTCAACCCCTGATTAAAAAGCTCACCAATAGCGCTTTTGTAGGATGGAGCAAAACGAGAAAGCCATGTTAGCGTTTCTTTAGGAAGATCCTTAATTTTATCAAGGAGGAGCAAAAGCAAGTCACCTGTTGCTTCTGCATCACTATCTGCTTGATGTGGATTATCATGTTCCATATTAAAGTGAGTTGAAAGCTGCTGAAGCTTGTATCCTTCATTTGTTGGAAGTAAAATACGTGAAAGTTCCACTGTATCAATTAGCTTATTTGTTAATGGCCTAAAACCAATTCTTTGTAATTCTTGATTCAAGAAAGAAAAATCAAAGTGAACGTTGTGCGCTACAAAATAAGCATCCCCAATAAACTCAACAAGCGAGGAAGCAATCTCTTCAAACGTTGGTGCATGTTGCACCATTTCGTTATTAATATGCGTAAGCTGCTCAATGAACGTGGGAATTTCAACTTTTGGGTTTAAAAAAGTTGAAAACCGAGCAAGAACTTCTCCATCCGCCATGAGCAGAGCCGCAACTTGGATAATGCGATCTCCGTTTTTAGGGTTATGTCCTGTTGTCTCTAAATCAAGCACAACGTACTGATTACTCATTGTAAAGTCCACCTCTATTGTTCCATAACTAACATTTCTCTATGTAAATATAAAAAGAGTGTCACCATCTTTTAGACACCCTTTTCTCTATGTTGTTTTAAAGTTTATCCCTGTTAAAACAACATTATTAAATATGAACTATTGCCGATTGGCTAAGTTATAGAGAAAAGCAATGGCGACTACTGTCTCTAAAATTTTAACAGTTGGCTCCTGTTTAAGCAATTGTTTGATGTCCGTTGCTCTTGTGAAAAAGAGAGGAAGAAAAACAGAACTGTTTTTTCTTCCTCTCTTTTTAGACTTCTATTTACTAGCATTACCAACTTCAGTAATTTCAAGCCTGTTTCCTTTTACATCACTTTTCAATATCTAGAATCACGTTATCAATCAAGCGCGCTTGGGAAAATTTAACTGCTATGGCAATGATGATTTTCTCTTCAAGAACGGTTATCTCTTCTAATGATGGATAGCGATAAAAGTCCACATAATCAACTTCTCCATCTGTATGCTCATTAATGTGAGCGAGAATACTTTCTCTAATCTTTTGTTTATTTCGTTCCCCTTGTTCAACAAGCGTAATTGCCTGACGCAAACTTTCATATAAATGAGGAGCTTGTTCTCTTTCTTTTTCTGTTAGATAAACATTTCTTGAACTTTTAGCTAAACCGTCTTCTTCGCGCACTGTCTCAACACCAATAATTTCAATTGGAAAGAAATAATCCTCCACAAGCCCTTTCGTTACGGCTACTTGCTGAGCATCTTTCAAACCAAAATAAGCTTTATCTGGCATTGTTATATGAAATAGTTTTGAAAGGACAGTTACAACTCCATCAAAATGTCCTGGTCTGCTTTTTCCACAAAGAACGTTAGTACGATCTATTGCTGTAAGTTTCGTTGTCGGAAATGTTGGATACATTTCATCAACAGAAGGCAGAAAAACAACGTCAACTCCTTCTTTTGCTGCAAGAGTAAGATCACGCTGTTCATCTCTTGGATATTTTTCAAAATCTTCATTAGGACCAAACTGAGTCGGATTAACAAAAATGCTTAAAATCACAGTATCATTTTGTTCTTTAGCTTTTTTAATAAGCGTCAAGTGTCCTTCATGTAAAAAACCCATTGTTGGCACAAATCCAACTGTCCGACAACTCTTACGCTCTTCTCTTACAAAATCCTTCATTTCTTCTACTGTTTTTATAATTTTTATACCTACGGCTGTCTTCATGCTTATTTCCCTCCGTAAAGAGAAAAAAGCGCTTCTTCTTTCATCGTAAAAGAATGCTCTTCACTTGGGAATGTTTTTGCTTTTACATCACTGACATACTCACGTAAGCTTTTTTCAATATATTCATTTGCATTTCCGTACGCTTTCACAAACTTAGGCAATCGTTCAACGCCATAAGAAATGACGTCATGATAAACAAGAACTTGCCCATCTGTATATGAACCGGCACCAATTCCAATGACAGGAATCTCTAGTTCCTCTGTGATTCGTTTTGAAAGCTGATATGGTACACATTCAAGCACAACTGCAATAGCTCCTGAGGCTTCAGCACATTTCGCATCTTCAATAAGCTTTAATGCTGACTGAGCATCTTTTCCTTGCACTTTATAGCCTCCAAGTACGCCTACTGTTTGTGGAGTAAGCCCTAAATGACTTACAACAGGAATGCCTCCTTCTGTTAAAGCTTTAATAACACTAAGCGTTTCACCTGCTCCCTCAAGCTTCAAAGCATGTGCACCACTTTCGCGCATTATTTTTGCTCCTGCTCTTAGTGCATCTTCTCTTGAAGTATGATAGGACATAAACGGCATATCTGTCACAATAAACGTCTGGCCTGCTCCTCTTTTTACGGCCTTTGTATGATGTATCATATCTTCTACCGTAACAGGAATTGTTGACTCATATCCGAGTACAACCATCCCAAGAGAATCTCCAACAAGAATCATCTCAACCCCCGCTTGTTCGGCTAAACGAGCAGACGGATAATCGTAAGCTGTTAGCATTACAATTGGCTCTTTTTCCTTTTTCATTTTCATAAAGCTGTCTCTTGTTCTCATGTTCGCTTCCTCCTTTAAATGGAGAGAAATGAACAACCTTCTGGTTTGTCATTCCTCTGTCCTAGTCCATGCCCGGATCAAGGCAGAATAGTATTTCTTTTCAATAAAAAAGAGTGAAAGATGTAGTTCATATAGATACTACTCTTTCACTCGTCATTATAAGAGAAAAATCCCTTTTTTACCACTACTTATTATTACTAAGCTCAATATCAGCAGAATAAATGTAATGCATTTTCCCTTCAAGATCTTCAAGCATTAATGTTCCTTCAGGAGTAATGCCTTTTGCTAACCCTTCAATTGAGCCTTTTAACGTGCGTGCAATAATGTTTCGTCCAATTGTAATAGCATATGCTTCCCACAGAATTTTAATCGGTGCAAATCCTGCTTTTAAATATTGATAATAAAGTTCTTCTAACCTCTTTAAAATAGCTTGTACAAGTGTTGCACGAGAGATTTTTTCACCTTTTTCAATAGAAAGCGATGTGGCAATAGAAGAAAGCTCATCATTAAAATCTGCCCCTTGTTGATTTACATTAATGCCCATTCCAATAATAACAGAATGAATTTGGTCAGCATCCGCCTGCATTTCAGTTAGAATACCAACGAGCTTCTTTCCGTTTATTAAAATATCATTGGGCCATTTTATATCTACTTTTATATTTGTAATGTCCTCAATTGCTTGCACAATAGCCACAGCTGCAAGCAGTGTAAGCTGTGGGGCTTCATGAGGAGGAATTTGTGGACGCAAAACAAGACTCATCCAAATGCCTGTTGTTTTTGGAGAATGCCACGCTCTATTTAACCGTCCACGTCCACCAACCTGTTCTTCTGCAATAACAAGCGTGCCTTCTTCACAACCTTCTTGTGCAAGACGATGTGCAACCTTTTGAGTTGAATCAACTGTTTCTCTATAACAAATATTTTGGCCAAGCTTCTTTGTATCTAATCCAAGCCGTAGAGCGTCTGGCGTAACAAGCTCTGGCTTTTTAATAAGCTTGTACCCTTTTCTTCTAACAGCTTCAAGCTCATATCCATCTTTTCGTAAATCCTCGATATGTTTCCAAACTGCCGTACGTGAACAGCCAAGTTCATCACTTATTTTCTGGCCTGACACATACTCTTCTTCTCCAGTGGTAAACATTTCTAACAACTTTCGTCGAATTTCAGACTCCACTTGCTTACCCACTCCTTAATGACGTTCCGATCATTTTCTATTTTGCCACAAACAATGTTTTCGCTTAGTTCTTGGATGCATTGTGCAATCCACGGACCTTGAGCACGATTGCCCCATGAAACAAGATCTTTTCCATTTGCTTCGATATCTTTAGGAGAATAGATTGGAAGGGATTCATAGATCAATCGAATTTTCTCTTCTTCACTCTGTACGCCTTGTAAAATCCTTTTTAGATGATTTACTCTTAATGCAACTTCTAATCCACTTTGATAAATAGCAAAAGGAGTCCATTCTTTTATAGAACGGTAAAAAATGACCGTCTTTTCCGTTTCTTTTATTCGTTTGTTCGAAAGCTTCCACTTCCTTAAAAATAGAGCGGTATCCTCTACTTCTAGAATCAGACAAAGGAGCGACCATGCTGAGGTCTCTTCACTGATGGTCGTCCAGTCATATTCAATAAGCTCCTTCTTTTCATAAAGAGGTAAAATGTCAAGCAATCCTGTGTCTACAATTGTTCGAAAAGCTTCTGTAGCTTTATTCCCGAGCATGAGTTTTTGAAACTCAACTGAAATACGCTCCATTGCGATATTTTGCAAAAGATGGCGATTTCTTCTTATTGCTTCTTTTACTTCAGGAGTAATTGTAAATGATAGCTGACTCATAAAACGCACAGCTCTCATCATACGAAGTGCATCCTCACTAAAACGTTCGTCTGCGTTTCCCACCGTTTCAATGATACCCCTTTTGATAGCATTCCTTCCACCGAAAGGATCAATTAAAGTTTCATTCTCATCCATTGCAATAGCATTCATTGTAAAGTCACGTCGCTCTAAGTCTCCTTCAAGTGAACTAATAAACGTAACTTCCTCAGGACGTCTAAAATCTTTATAATCACTTTCAGTCCGAAATGTTGTGACCTCATATGGTTCATTTTCAAGGACCACCACAACTGTTCCATGCTCAATGCCAACTTCAATAACTTTGGGAAACAAACGAACAACATCCTCTGGTCTTGCTGAAGTAGCAATATCAATATCGCCAATAGGGCGGCCAATGATAAAATCGCGAACAGACCCTCCAACAAAGTATGCTAAATAACCGTTTTGCTGAAGCTTATGTAAGATTGCTAAAGGTTTTATAAAAGGGTCTCTCATGATGTTCACCTCACTCTGTTTAACGCTTTTTCATAAAGCTCCTCATACTGCGCGACGATATCTTTTGAAGAAAATTTACTCCATACAGAACGAAGAGAAGAAGCCGACATTTCTTCATACAAACTATCATTTTGTAAGAGAGATAGAGCTTTTTCAGCAGCTTCTTCGTAATTACCAACTTCACAGATATAGCCTGTTTTCCCATCCTCAATAACTTCTGGAATTCCACCAATATTTGTCCCAATGCATGGAACACCATTAGCCATTGCTTCTAATAAAACAAGGCCAAAGCTTTCTTTTTCAGAAAGAAGAAGCTTAAGATCGCTAATAGCATAAAGATCATCCACATTTTCCTGTTTTCCAAGAAAAAGAACTTTATCTACAATATCAAGATCTTTAACAAGATAGCAAACAGCCGTCATCTCTGGGCCATCTCCAACAAGTAAAAGCTTTGCATCAACCTTTTGTTGAACATGGTAAAAAGCACGTACAACATCTGTTACCCGCTTCACTTGTCTAAAGTTTGAAACGTGAATAAGGACTTTCTCTCCTTCTTTAATTCCATATTCTTTTTTAAGTAGTGAAACATCTTCCCCTGTTTCTTCTTTCTGTTCAATAAAGTTATGAATAGTATGAATCTCTTTTTGAGGAGCAATAAGGTCATACGTTTGTTTAACAAGTGAAGAGGAAACAGCTGTTACTTCATCGGAATTTTCAATCGCAAACTTAATAATACTCTTCAAGGAAAGGTCATAACCGAGTACAGTAATATCCGTTCCATGCAAGGTTGTCACAACTTTCAAATGTTCTCCAACCATCTGCTTTGCTAAGAAAGCACAAACAGCGTGAGGAATGGCGTAATGAGCGTGAAGAAGATCCAACTTCTCGCGCTTTGCCACCTCTGCAATCTTACTCGAAAGAGCTAAATCATATGGCGGGTATTTAAAAACAGAGTACTGATTCACTTCCACTTCATGAAAGTAGATATTTGAATACACTTTATTTAAACGAAATGGCATGCTTGAAGAAATAAAATGGATCTCATGTCCTTTTTCAGCAAGTAATTTGCCGAGTTCTGTTGCTACAATTCCAGATCCACCAACGGAAGGATAGCAAACAATACCGATTTTCAATTTCATTAAAGATTTCCTTTCTGCTCTTCATGAACAATTGTGCGCCATTTCAAATCTCCACGACGAAGCCCATGAATAAGGACTTCAGCTGTACCCATGTTTGTGGCAAGCGGAATCGCGTATACATCACAAAGACGAATAAGCGCCGTTACATCTGGTTCATGAGGCTGAGCTGTTAAAGGATCACGGAAAAAGAGAACCATATCCATCTTGTTGTTGGCAACCATTGCCCCAATTTCTTGGTCTCCCCCCAGAGGACCAGATTGAAAGCGATGAACATCAAGGCCTGTTGCTTCTTGAATTCTAAAACCTGTTGTCCCTGTTGCAAAAAGTTCGTGATCTTTTAAAACTTCTTGATATGCTGTCACAAATTGGACCATATCATTTTTTTTCTTATCATGAGCAATTAGCGCAATTTTCATCTCTTCTCCCGCCTTCTATTCGATAATATTTTCAAGTCCATAAACAAGTGAATCAATATTCATTACCGTGTTCACACAAAGCTCAACACCTGACATGAAGGACGCTCTATTATAAGAGTCATGACGAATCTTTAATGACTCTCCATCGCGTCCGAATAACACTTCTTGATGTGCAATAAGGCCTGGTAGACGAACGCTATGAAGATGTATTCCATCAAATTCTGCTCCACGTGCTCCTTCTATAATTTCTTTTTCTTCAGGATGCCCTTGCTTCTTTGGTTCCCGTACTTTAGAAATAAGCTCTGCTGTTTTAATCCCTGTTCCAGACGGAGCATCAAGTTTGCGGTCATGGTGAAGCTCGATAATTTCTACGTCTGAAAAATAACGAGCTGCCATTTGTGAAAACTTCATCATTAAGATCGCACCAATTGCAAAGTTAGGAGCAATAATACAGCCTATCCCTTTTTCTTCCGCCATTTCTTTAAGCTCTGTTAAATCTTCTTCAGAAAAACCAGTTGTACCTACAACAGCGCGTACTCCATAGCTAAGTGCAGTTTTCGTATGTAATCGTCCAATTTCAGGTGTTGTCAAATCAACTAAAACATCTGGCTTTGTTTCTGTTAAGCATGTATGAATATCTGTATAAATAGGAGCATCAATTGCCGGTAATCCTTCTACATCACTAATTTTCTTTCCTTCATTAACACGATCAATAGCTCCTACAAGCTCAAAATTTTCCGTGTTTTTCATTAAGTGAAGGGCTTCTATCCCCATACGTCCTCGTGGTCCTGCTACTACAACTTTAACTTTATTCATCTTACTTATCCTCCTCAATTTTCGTCCAACGATTCGCATCACGCGTATTAAATTTATTCATCACAAGATTATGCGATTCTTCTAAGCTAATGTTCAACGAGTTGGCTAAACAAATGAGCACAAAAAGAACGTCTCCGATTTCTTCTTCCATTGCTTTTTCTTTTTCTGTATCTTTTTTCGGTTTTTCTCCATAATAATGATTGACTTCTCTAGCAAGTTCACCAAGCTCTTCTGTCAGACGAGCCATCATCGCAAGAGGACTAAAATAGCCTTCTTTAAATTGACCAATATATTCGTCTACCTCTTGCTGCATTCTTTTCATTGATTTGTTTTCCATTTTTTCACCTCGTTCATACTAAGAGAGTTGTAAAAACGCTTCCTCTGTTCATATGTTAGCGAATGAGAACGTTCTTGACAATTATTCTAGCTTTAAAAATAGCAATTGTCACTATCAACTCTCTTTTCTATGGTAGGATAGGTGTTGAATACTACGTTAAACAGGAGGGACTTTATGCTTAAAGGAGTGCGCATAACTAACATTGTATTTATTTTGCTTGGAACCGCTATCTTTGGCTTTGGGCTTGTTAATTTCAACATGCAAAACAATTTAGCTGAAGGAGGATTTACAGGTATTACCCTGCTATTATTTTTCCTTTTTAAGATTGATCCTTCTTATTCTAACCTTGTCTTAAATATTCCACTCTTCTTCATTGGATGGAAATTGCTTGGACGCGTAGCCTTTATCTATACAATTCTTGGAACAGTAGGGCTTTCGCTATTTCTCTGGATATTCCAACGTTTTCCTATCAATTTTCATCTCGAAAACGATATGACCCTTGTTGCTCTATTTGCAGGTGTTTTCATTGGAGTTGGGCTCGGAATTATTTTTAGATTTGGAGGCACAACAGGCGGTGTCGATATTATCGCTCGTCTTGTAAATAAATATGTAGGATGGAATATGGGGCGAACGATGTTTATGTTTGATTTTGGTGTGATTGCTCTTTCACTTATTACATATTTAGATTTTAGA
Source organism: Priestia filamentosa (assembly GCF_900177535.1). Taxonomy (NCBI): domain Bacteria; kingdom Bacillati; phylum Bacillota; class Bacilli; order Caryophanales; family Bacillaceae; genus Priestia; species Priestia filamentosa. Next base: position 198,147 of record NZ_FXAJ01000003.1, on the reverse strand, counting down.
GAAGCAATGTACACGCTTGTTGCTGTGTTTGTTGCTGCACGCGTTATTGACGTGATGCAAGAAGGTGCTTACACAGCAAGAGGTGCCACCATTATTTCAAAGGAAAATGATAAAATTGCCCAACGTATTTTGAAGGAGATGGACAGAGGAGTCACAATTTTAAAAGGCCAAGGTTCATTTTCTAAACAAGATATGAACGTCCTCTATTGTGTTGTTGGGAAAAACGAAGTATTTAGGTTAAAGCAAGCTGTGACATCTATTGATCCACATGCCTTCGTTGCTTTCACGACCGTTCATGACGTGCTTGGAGAAGGTTTTACACTTGATGAAAATAAGATGCCATTACAACGTTAAAAGAGCCGTCCAGCTGGACGGCTCTTTCTTATTCTTCACTATTTGACATTCCTGTATAAATTAAAACAAGTCGGACAAGCTCAAGCACTGCTACAGCTGCTGCTGCTACATATGTTAAGGCTGCTGCATTTAATACTTTACGCGTGCGGCGTTCCTCATCATTTCGAATTACCCCTGAAGAAACAAGCTGTGACATTGCTCGATTTGACGCATCAAACTCAACAGGGAGTGTAACAATTTGGAATACTACAGCGGCTAGCATAAATACAATTCCCAATAATAGAAGATTTGACATTCCTGCTATAATTCCGATAAAAATCAAAATCCAAGAAAAATTCGAACCGATATTAGCAACTGGAACAAGTGAATGACGAAGTCTTAAAAACGCATAGCTTTCATGGTCTTGAATCGCATGCCCTACTTCATGGGCTGCAACAGCCGCTCCTGCTACTGATGTTCCATAGTAATTATCCTCTGATAAGCGAATAACCTTTGCACGTGGATCATAGTGGTCTGAAAGAGTCCCGCCAACTGGTTCAACTGTGACATCATAAATTCCATTGTCGTTCAAAATACGACGAGCAACGTCTGCTCCTGTCATATTTGAAGAACTATGAACTTTAGAGTATTTCTTGTAAGCACTTCTTACTTTCCAACTCGCTAAAATTGGAACTAAGATGATGATTATAAAATAAATGAGCATTCCCATTTATACGCCTCCACATAGTTAGATTTACTTATCCTCATTCTATTAAAGGGGGCGCTTCATGTCAAAAGATTTGCCTTCCTCTAATAAGAACTATGAATCGTCTGGCTTCCAATATATTTGCGCCAGCCAACGTAAAGAAGAGTCGTCACAACAATACTTCCTATTGTCATCATTACCCAAAATGGAGAAACATCAGATTGAAAAGGAGCTTTTTCAAAAAGCGTTTGAAGATCTTTTTCAATTTGTTTGAAATAAGCTTCTTTCTCTCCATCACTCATTGCCTCAAGGCTTTGATTATTCAAGAAAGCAACGTGATCATTCATTTTCTCAATATCTTGCTGATTGCGATCAACTTGTGCACTTGGAAGAATAAGATCATATTGCTGCAGAAACACGGCTAAATCTTCTTGAAATGCAACCTGATCGCCAGTTTCAGCATTTTCCTTTAACTTCCCAAAAGTACTTAACATCTCTTCTTCCATTTCTGTCCAAAGTGGTTGATGATTCGTTTGAAGCGCATCGACCAAAAGCCGGAACTGCATCACTTTTGAACTTGGTTCCTCTTCGTTGTTTCCTTGTTCTAACGCTTGTAACGCAAGACTGTGACTATATTGTAAAATTCGAAACTGCTCTGTTGAAATATGCAAACTTTCTCTATTTATTGGAGTCAGCTCGTCATTAAAACGGTCCATAAATGTGATGGCTTCCTTATAATGCTCCTGCTGCGCTAAGGACAAAGCCTGATCGGCAAGTTCATTCAACGTACTCCAACTGCTTTCTGCTTGCACAGTCACTCCTTTTTGCAACAAAAGAATCATGCAGAATAACGTTATCCATCGCTTCATGTTCGTCCCTCCTCACTACTAAACTTTATGTAAGAAAGGACGAGTTTAGACCATGTCTAATTTCTTTCAGCAATGAAATTTTGTGTATAATATTGTTCATTAACACCGACTCCAAGCTTATCAAAATCTGGATTTAACATAGCTTTCCTGTGACCTTCGCTATTAAGCCAACCTTCAACAGCTGCGATGCCATCCTGATACTCGGCAGCGATATTTTCTCCTGCTGTATCATAGGATACTCCTCCTTTTTCTAGACGATCAGCTAACTTTCCAGCCGTTGGAGAAACGTGATCAAAGTAATCATTTTCTTTCATATCTGTACTGTGTCCATATGCTACTTTAGCAGCTCCTTCACTCCATCCTAGCTCATTTAGGCCATGCCTAACCCGAATCACATTTGTAATATCAAAAATTTGTTGTTCATTCCCATGCTGAATCTCCTCTTGAATCTCTTTAGAAGGTTTTTCTGCACTTATAAGTTCCCCTCGATATGTAAGCTCATAAGGACGCTGTTCAATCAGGGTCTTAGCATCCATTGCTCTTATACTTGATATTTTATTTGTATATTGATCAAAATAAAGCTGGACAAATACGTCTTCGTATTGAATAAGGGGTTTCATCTGCATATCTGCTTCAGACATTTCAAATTGATACATATTTCCCTTATAGTTAAATTGAACTTGTGGAGAAACAGGTGTATGTTTCATCACTTCCTGTCTCGTTTCATTAATGGAATAAGGGTCTACATTGACATTATCGCCAATTGTATATACCATAACAACTTTATCTTTTTCTACACCAATTTGCATATATGAAGAAGGAGAAGAACGATAGATCCACCATTTATAACCATATTGTGATTCATCGATTCGGTCTGGTTTGCCAAAGCGTTCTGAAACATCATCTTTATTTTTACCAATTAAAGATAAAATAGACTCTTTACTTATTGGTGCTTCTTCTTTTTGGTCACTAAATGTTGCTTCTTCCTTCTGCTGATTTTTTCCCTCATCGTTGGATTTAAAAGGTATACTGCTTATCGCATAAAAAATAGCGATAACCGCAATTACAAAAAATATCTTTCTCAACTTTCCACCTTCTCTCTATCTACACTAATATATCATGTATGTTCAACAGCCTATTATTTCACTCTTATTATGTATCATACATTCTTTTTATGTTTTGTGCTTTTATTCTCCCTTTTAAAACAGTGAATATTTCTTATTATAACCTTCTTAGCTTTTTAAAAACGTGTTACAAAATAAGAGCGACAGATATTTTCTGTCGCTCACTGGTTCGGTTTTTTAAAAGTTTAGTTCTTTCGAAATTTCTACAAGCGCTAAACCTGCTTTTTCGTTTGAGTACTGATTTAATGCTATGTCTCCTAATGAAACAATTCCTGCAAGCTTGTTGCTATCTACAACAGGTAGACGACGAACTTGATGCTCTGCCATCAAAGAAACTGCTTTTTCTAATGAATCGTTTGGTGTTACTGTTACTAAATTAGGACTCATAACATCTGTAACTTGAGAAGAATTTGGTCTTTTTTCAGCTATCGCCCGAATTGCTAAGTCACGGTCTGTAATTAGCCCTACAAGATTATTTCCGTCAAGAATAGGGATAGCTCCAACATTTAGTTCTTTCATCTTTACAGCTACTTCATAGATGTTATCTTGAGTTGTACAGCAGTCCGTATGATGACTCATAATATCGCGTACAGTTTCCATTCGTTTTCTCCTCGCTTCTCGTTGTTTTTTCAGGAAAATTCCAAGCTTTCTAAAACGATTAGGAACCTCTTCCCGTAGTTAGTATGAGTTAAATCTTTCACCTTATGTACGTTGTTTTTTTGAAAAAAATATCTATAAAGAGAACGTTTTCATTGAAAGTTTTTTCCATACATACTATGATTAAGAAAAGAATATGTTTGATAAAAAGGAGTGAAGTCTTTTGCGTTTTGAACAAGTTGATTTCGATGGTCTAACCGCTCCACTTGATCGCCTTGATTACATCATGGAAAAGCACGGTCTTATTCGAGCAGAGGGCTGGGATTATGAACGTGTTACATACGATCGAAAATTTGAGATTCAATCTGATACGTACTACTTGCGCGTCCAAGCTTTTGTGATTGAAGGCGATGTAGGGGCACATAAAGCAACTTTACAACTTTTAAATCCTCTTCTTGGTAAACATTATTATCCACACGGAGTGGAATACGGTGAAGGCGAAACATTTCCTGCTCATCTTGTCGAACAATGTGAATCACTGCTTCTTGATATTGAAGGCGAACTTGGAAGTTTACAACAAAGTAAAAAAGACGAAAGAGTTTAAACTCTTTCGTCTTTTTTATTTTAGAAGAAGTCCGGAAAATAAGTTGGTTTCACGTTTTTTACTGCTTCTTGTAGCGCTTCCACATCTGAAATATCACCGTGAATCTGTCCTCCATAATAAAGGTCTATTGGTGTTATATACCCTAGCAGAATCGCAGTTAAAGGCCCAACAGAAAGCTTTAATCCTCCTTGCTCTCCATCTTTCAGTTTCTTCACTTTCCCGTGAGAAATAGCATAAGTTCCCTCATTCCATGGAGCCGAACTATCCTGAACGTTCAAAAGAAGGTCCCTTTTCATGCTGAGCTTGTAAAGAGATAGAAACTTTTCCACATCTATAATTCGGGCCATAAAATACGGCCATATTTTTTGTTCAATACGAGGATTATCCAAAAGGTGAGCAAGGATATCATTCTTCGCTGCTTTAATTGTGACTTTATCAACCATTGAATCATGTTGACAAATAAAATTCCATATAGACTTTTTAGCTTCTACGGTTATGCTTACATACTCATGTACAATCATAGTACGGTTGTTGATTTCATAGCGGAGATACCCTTCATCTTGATCATCCTTATTTTTGCATACTATGTAGTAATCTCCTTCTTTATAAATCCTCTCTCTCCACCACTTCTCTGTTCTGTTTAATGTTCCGCTATAGTGATTTTGCATTTTTGCATATAAAAACTGAAGTGCTGGCAAACTTTCTTCAAAAGAAAGTCGTACAATACATCCTTCTCCTTCTTGGAAGCGTTTAAGATCAACGTTTTCAATTGTATACTGTTTTTCGTCTACAAAAACTTCGTATCCATATTTGCGATAGAAACTTACTTTAAATGGATGAAGATAAGAAATAACTTGGCCCATTTTCCTCATCTCTACAAATGAAGCTTCCAAAAGCTTTGTAACAAGTCCTCCACGTCGATGTTCTGGATAAGACCCAACGCTTGCAATGCCTCCCATCGAATAATATTCCCCATTTATGCATACTTCTGATGAAAGGATTTGGAGATTTGCTGCAAGTTCTTCTTCTTTTTTGATGCCGAGCACTAAGTTTTCCTGCATTCTTTGAAGACGAAGTTTTTTCTCTTCCTCTGTAAATCCCCGCTGAAAAGCATAATCAGATAGCTCAATTGATTTTTTAAAATCTCTCTCATCTATTAGTTTTTCTACATTCACCTTTTCTTCCCCCTTTGCTTTTCCTTTATATTGTAAAGCGAGGTAGAATGACTTTCAAATGTTTCTATTTATTCACAATATGCTCAGAGGGGGAAAAATCGTCGGGAAGCGGTGAGATCGCATCTTTTGCTCGCTCTCTTCGTGCCCATCCAAAAAAGACGTACGCTAAAATAGAACCGTATACAATTTCTTGAATAATTTTCATCAAAACTCCACCAAGCTGTTGATCTTCTAATGGCGGAAGCGTATTAAACATTTCTGGACCTGATATATTTAATGAACCTAACATATCCACTGGCACACAAAGCGACATTGCCTGTAACCATGCATCAGGAGAGGTATATGTCTCGTAAAGCGGAGTATCTGCAAAAATAATAAGCGCGCATGCAGGCGTCAGTAAAACCCCATTAGCAAAAATATAACCTATTTTCTTAATCCCTGACATGTCATTTTCATTTACTTTATTCATAAGAGGCCACCACATGCAAAAAGAAGATACAAAAAGAAAACTTGTTACACTGCCATGTATAAAAGCATTTGTTTTTACAAAATCAAAGATAAGAGGAAGATGATAAAACGAAAAAGCACCATTGAATAATATCAGAGAAATAAGCGGTTTTGTAGCAAATGAAAAGAGCGGTTTAACCCGTTTATTAAATAGCACCGCTTCAAATCCCCATGATGGAATACCAAGAATAAAAAGAGGAGGCACAACTAAATATAAAAGAGCCATTTGCGTCATATGAGCACTAAAAATAAGATGACTTAGAAGGTCAACTGGACTTCCTTTAATAATATATAGCGTAACAATTGCTAGTACAAAAAACATTTTCGTCTGCCATGAAGTTTTTTTCCCTTTCTCAAATTGACTGTAGCCCTTATTGACTATGAGAAAATAAAGAAGAGTAATAAAAACAAGAAACAGAAAGAAATAAGGACTAAAAAGCGCGCGAAAACCAAATATATCAAGATTAGCCATGTTCTTTCTCCTTTCTCTGCATAAATGTTAGAAAAGGATCAGCATACTGCTGATCCCTTTTGTAGTTTCAAATCCAAACAATCGTTAAAAATGTCAGTACTGTTAAGAAAGCAACCAAAACACCTGAGTACAAAAAGAATGCTGCTGTTCCATGACCTCTATGACTCATATGCATAAAATAGTAAAGTTGAAAGACCACTTGCACAACACCAAGCAATAAAATAAACGGTACGATAAACCAAGCGGAGTATTTATCATAGGAGACCGCAAAAAAAGCTACTAATGTTAAAAAAAGCATAAGGGAAAAAGAGACAACTTGCATTTTCATCTCATCCCTGTTTTTCTTAAGGCGATATTCCCAATCCCCTCTTACATTTTTTTCTTCTGTCGTCATGTTTTATCCCACCATTCCCATTAAATATACGACTGTGAAAATAAAGACCCAGACAACATCGATAAAATGCCAATAAAGACTTGCGACATAGAATTTAGGCGCATTGTATAAGCTTAACCCTCTTCTTCCATTGCGAATTAAAAGGGTAATAAACCAGCTTAACCCAACCGCAACGTGCCCTCCATGAAAGCCAACAAGCGTATAAAAAGCAGATCCAAATGCGCTGCTTTTAAATGTAAACTCAAACTCATGTACATAGTGATTGAATTCATAAATTTCAAGTGCCAAAAATCCCGCTCCAAGTAAAATTGTAATAATAAACCAAACCTGCATTTTACGATATTGGAAGTTTTTCATATGATAAATCGCGTATACGCTTGTTAAACTGCTTGTTAATAACAACATTGTGGCAATAAATACAATTGGAAGCTCAAATAAATCTTGAGATGTTGCTCCTCCAGCATTGGAATCCTTTAGAGCCAAGTATGTCGCAAATAAAGAAGCAAACAAAACGGTCTCTCCGCCAAGAAAGAGCCAAAATCCTAAAAACTTGTTCTTACCTTCTAGCGTTGCTTTTTCAGGAGATTCAGGGAAATTTTCTCTTGTTAACTTTTCCTCTGCGCTCAATTATTTAACCTCCTTTTCATCTTCATCTAGAAGCTCTTCTTTATGAATGTGATAGCCATGATCATCAATCCAAGATCTTAAAAACATAGAAGCGAATGTAATAAATAACCCTCCTGCTCCAATCGGATCTCCCCAAGCATAGTCATTACGATAAAGAAATCCAATTGCCGCAATAAACAATCCAAGGGACATTAAAAGCGGTAAGATAGAGCCATTTGGCATATGAATATCTCCGACTGGCTCAGCTGGAAGGATTTCCTTTCTTCCTTCCATTTTCTCAATCCACAATGGATCAAGACCACGAACAAGAGGTGTTTGCTTAAAATTATATTCAGGCGGTGGAGATGGAATAGCCCATTCAAGCGTTCGGCCGTCTCCCCATGCATCGCCATCTACTTGTTGTTTGCTTATGCTCGTTTTAATGATATTAATCACTAAAACAAGCACAGCAACAGCCATAAACACAGCACCAATTGAGCTGATTAAGTTTGCTGTATTCCACCCTTGACCATCTAAAAATGTCCATACTCGGCGTGGCATTCCCATTAATCCAACAAAATGCTGAATAAAGAACGTAAGGTGAAAACCAATTGAAAATAACCAGAATGTAATTTTTCCAAGTTTCTCGTCAAGTATTTTCCCAAACATTTTCGGCCACCAGTAGGTAACACCAGCTAGAAGACCAAGCACAACACCACCAACAATCACGTAATGGAAGTGAGCAACAACGAAGTATGTATCGTGATATTGGTAGTCAGCAGGAGCAGCTGCAAGCATGATTCCTGTTACGCCTCCTAAAACGAACGAAGGAATAAATGAAACAGCGTAAAGCATTGGCGTTGTAAATGAAATACTTCCGCCCCACATCGTCAAAAGCCAGTTGAAGATTTTAATTCCGGTTGGCACAGCAATCGCCATTGTTGCAACAGCAAAGATTGCGTTTGCAATTGGACCAAGTCCTGTTGTGAACATATGGTGAACCCATACCATAAATCCTAAAAATCCAATAAGCACAATGGCAAATACCATTGAGGTATATCCAAAAAGACGTTTTCTTGAAAACGTTGCAAACACTTCTGAAAAAACACCAAATGCAGGAAGTATAAGAATATACACTTCAGGGTGACCAAATATCCAGAAAAGGTGCTCCCAAATAATTGTATTTCCACCAAGGGTCGGATCAAAGAAATTAGCACCAAAAAGGCGATCAAAAATCATAAGAAAAATGCCGACAGTAAGCGGTGGAAAAGCAAATAAAATGAGGGCCGAAGCAACAAAAACGGTCCATGTAAAAAGAGGCATCCTCATATATGTCATGCCAGGAGCACGCATATTAATGATTGTAACTAAGAAGTTAATCCCGCCAATGAGCGTTCCTGCCCCAGAAATCTGTAAACCAAGCGTATAAAAATCAATACCATGGCCAGGGGAGTGTAAGGATAAAGATGCATAAGACGTCCATCCTGCATCAGGAGCTCCACCTAAAAACCAGCCAAGATTAAGAAAGATTCCACCCATTAAAAACAACCAAAATCCAAGCGCATTTAAAAATGGAAAAGCAACATCTCTCGCTCCAATTTGCAAAGGAACAACAGCATTCATAAGGGCAAATATAAGTGGCATGGCAGCTAGAAAGATCATTGTGGTGCCATGCATTGTCATCAGCTCATTGTACGTATCAGCTCCAACAAACGTATTCTCAGGAATAGCAAGCTGAATACGAATAAGCATTGCTTCAATGCCACCAACAATAAAGAAAAAACCGCCTGCAATTAAATAAAGAATGGCAATTTTTTTATGGTCAACCGTTGTTAAGTAATCCCATAAAACAGACTTAGGTTTTGTATTCGCTAATGTACTCACGCGTGAACATCCTCCTTTACTTTAGAATTGTGCTATTCTTTAAGCTTCAATGTTTGTAAGTATTGTGTTAATTCATCAACTTGTTCTGGAGTTAATTCTTTATATGTTCCTGTCATTTTATTTCCTGGCTTAACTGATTCTGGATTTTCAATCCATTTTTTCAGATTTTCTTCATTGTGATCTAAAACACCAGCAATCTTTTCTCGATCTGCAAAGCCCGCCAGATTTGGAGCTGTTCTTGCTTCAGCAGGGCGTTTATCTCCTGCATCAACGGCGTGACAGCTTAGACAGTTTTGCTTAAATACTTCTTCTCCAGCGCTCGCTTCTGCTGTTGTTACTTCAGGTTTTGTATTCGCTAGATCTTTAGCCCATTGATCAAAACTTTCTCTATCAACCGCTTTTACTTTAAAATCCATTAATGCATGTGAAGGTCCACAAAGTTCAGCACATTTCCCATAAAATACGTTTCCTGCTTCTTTAGATCTCTTACTGTCGAACTCTAAATAAAACTTGTTTGTTCCATCTGTATTTGTATCAAGCTTGCCTCCTACAGCTGGAATCCAAAAAGAGTGCTTTACATCTGAAGCTTGCAAATTAAAATAAACTTTTTCGTCTGTTGGCACAACAAGGTCTTGAGAAGTAATAATCTTCTGATTCTTATACTCAAATTCCCACCAATATAAATTAGCTCTTACGTTTACAACTACCGCATCTTCTGGATTTTTCGAGCTCTTCATTTCCCTTGTGTCTGCTAATTTGAACGTGTATGAAACAGTTGGTACAGCAAGAATAACAAGCAGTAAAATTGGAATAACGGTCCACAAAATTTCTAGCTTATGATTTCCTTCTACCTGTCTTGGAAGATAGCTTTCTCTTCCTTTTCGTCGAAAACGAATAATAACGTAGATGAAAATAACTGTCACAACTACAACAACTAGAACCATAATGGCAGTGCTTAAAAGCATAAGTTCATACTGTGCGTCTGCTACTTCACCAGCTGGAGTAAGCGTTGATATAAAGGGCTCACCACAGCCAGAAAGAAACAGGATAACAAAACTGAGCAAAGATAATAGGCGCCATTTTCCCATGTTCTATCCCCCTATTCTTTTATTTTCAAATCAACTTTCGAGATAAAAGCGTTTTCTTTAAAAAAATCTTAAACCTTTACAAAAACGCTTCCTATTCTTCTATATAAAAAGTAAAGAAGAAACAAATTAAGTAAAGAAGCTAGCTAAAATCATACTTATAAAAAGAAACGTGACATAGTTAACAGAATAAACAAACATGATTCTAGCCCATTTTTCAGTTTTTAATTTCCAATATAAACTTACCCCTATTAAGAGCCAACCTATTGTTAAAATAGATGCAATAACAACGAATGTTATGCCTAACTCATAAAGATAAAAGGGTAGCGGAATTAAACAAGTTATCCATACAATCATTTGTCGCTTTGTTAGTCTATTACCATAAACAACAGGTAACATTGGAACTTTAGCAGCTCTATACTCTTCAGCTCGCAAAATGGCAAGTGCAAAAAAATGGGGAGGCTGCCAAATGAATAAAATTAAAAAGAGAATCCAGGCTTCAAGACTTAATGTAGGATCAACAGCTCCCCACCCTATTAACGGAGGAACAGCCCCTGAAATACTACCAATAATGGTATTTGTTGTATAGCGACGTTTCGACCACATGGTGTAGAAAAAAATGTATGTAAAAATGCCGACTACTCCAACAAGAGCGGCTATAACTTGAGCAGCTAACAGCATAAAAAGTCCTGTTGCTGTCAATCCAAGCCCAATAAGTAATACTGTTAAAGGTTGAAATCGACCTGTAACAGTTGGTCTTTTTTGTTTACTTTTCATAAGAGGATCAATATCTCGATCAATATAATTATTTAAGCTACAAGATCCCGCAATAATAAACGCTGAACCTACTAGGGTGAAGAAAGCAAGGTCTAGATGCTCAGTAAAAGGTTTTTCATTAAACTTGAGGGAAAGCCAAAAACCTGTAAATGTAGTGAGCATACTTGAATTTACGATGCCAATTTTAATAACAGTTAAAAACTCTTGCCAAACTGTTGTTTTAATTTCTGGATTCTGCGGTGGCAATGATACGGATTCTGTGGAATAATCCATTTCCTCTCCCCCCTTTTGACTCTCATAAAGCTACTTCAGGCTATACAGAGGTGTATCTTGCTCTTTATAAGGTTATAAACATATGAGCCTAATTTAGTATTTTTAACATTGGAAGTTGATTAGTGCGGTTTTGTCGATAATTGTGAAAGAAATATGAAAAAAATATGGACTTTTTATGTCAAACAAACAAATCCCTTATTCTCTTGTTGATTGTTTTCTATAAAAACCTCTAAAATGGATATGGAATATGTGAAAGGACTAATCTCGAGCGTAATCTTGGAGAGTTTTTAATACTTTTCTCTTAGCATACCACAAATTGTAGCGCTTTCATGCTAAAAGTTAGCTATTTTCTATAAGTTTACATTTCTGTGGTAAACGTTTTTTTTCCTGCACCTCTTCCTTTTTTCTTGTCTTTTTCATAAAAGAATTTATGATAGGATAAAGAAGCGCCTTTATAACATTTCACAACAACATACTTAACAAAAGATGCTATTGACAATGAGGATGGTGAATAATTTGCAACGCGGTTTAAAAGTATTATCTGTTATTACAACACTTGCGATGTTGTTTATTTTATTAGGTGGGGCACTCGTAACAAAGACCGGATCTGGCATGGGCTGTGGACGTTCTTGGCCACTTTGCCACGGAGAGCTTATTCCAAGTAATATTACTCCTGAGCTTATCATTGAGCTTGCTCACCGTGTAGTAACAGGAGTCGGCGGTTTTATCGTCCTAGCTTTATGTATTTGGTCATGGATTGCAATTGGACATATTCGTGAAACGAAGTTCTTATCAATCATGTCTCTTGTGTTCCTTGTTCTACAAGCGCTTCTTGGAGCAGGAGCAGTAGTTTGGGGACAATCAGATATCATTATGGCTTTACACTTTGGTGTTTCTCTTGTTTCATTTGCTTCTGTTCTTCTTCTTACTCTATTAATCTTTGAAGTGGATAAAAAACTTGATGCTGATAACGTATCTATCCGCAAACCAATGAGAGGATTTATTTATGGAACACTAGCCTATAGTTTTATTGTTGTATATTCAGGAGCGTTCGTTCGTCATACAGAGTCAAGTCTTGCTTGCCCTGATGTACCATTCTGCTATGGGACGAATATGCCAACACAATTTAATGAATGGGTTCAAATGGCTCACAGAATGGCTGCTGGTCTTATTTTTGTTCTTATTTTGATCGCTTTCATTCATGCTGCGAAACATTATAAAGATCAAAAGAACATTTATTATGGATGGTTAGCATCTCTTGTGCTTGTTTGCCTGCAGGCATTGTCAGGAGTGCTTGTTGTCTACACAAAACTAAGTCTTTTCTTCTCCCTTTCACATTCATTATTTATTAGCTGTCTATTCGGTGTTCTAAGTTATTTAGTAATGGTAGCAAGTCGAGATAAAAAGAAAAAACGTATATAATAAAAAAAGCGACGAGAGAACTCGTCGCTTTTTTTTATTTTTGAATTTCCGCTAATAAGTCACCCGTGCTAATTCCTTCACCGTTTTTAGCATAAATCTCTGTAATGACACCATCAAACGGAGCTTGTACTGTTGTTTCCATCTTCATTGACTCTGTAATCATTAAATGATCACCTTTTGAGACTTTCTCTCCTTTTTCAACAAGGACTTTCACAACTGTACCTGGCATTGAAGCACCAATATGATTCTGATTTTGTCTATCTGCTTTAACCTTAACAGCAACAGTTGATTTAATACTCTCATCTTTTATCACAACTTCACGAGACTGACCGTTAAGCTCAAAATAAACGACTCTCGTTCCGTCTGCTGCAGGCTCTCCAATTGATACAAGCTTAACAATAAGTGTTTTACCACGCTCAATTTCTACTTCAATTTCTTCGCCTAAACGCATGCCATAAAGGAATGTTGGCGTATCTAATACAGACATATCCCCAAACTGTTCAAGCGTTTTTTGATAATCTAGAAATACTTTTGGATATAGAGCAGATGCGATAACATCAAAGCTTGTTACAGGTCTGTTAAGCTTATGGAATAAGGTATCGCGAATCTCTTTAAAATCAGCTGGTTTTAACAGCTCACCAGGACGAACTGTGATTGGCTCACGCCCTTTAAGAATGATGCGCTGAAGCTCTTTTGGGAAACCACCATGAGGCTGACCAAGATAACCTTCAAAAAACTCAACAACAGAATCAGGAAAATCAAGCGTTTCTCCTCTGTCATATACATCATCTTCTGTTAAGTTATTTTGCACCATATAAAGTGCCATATCCCCTACAATTTTTGAAGAAGGCGTTACTTTCACGATATCTCCAAACATCTCGTTTACGCGCGCATACATAGCTTTCACTTCATCCCAGCGCTCACCAAGCCCAACGCCTTTTGCTTGCTGCTGCAGATTGCTATATTGTCCACCAGGCATTTCATGAACGTACACTTCTGTATGCGGAGCATTCATTCCACTTTCAAATGCGCTGTAATACTTACGAACATCTTCCCAATAGTGTCCAAGCTTCTCAAGGTTCTCAACAGCTACTCCAGGCTTTCTGTCCGTTCCTTCAAGCGCATAGTAAAGCGTGCTTGCACTAGGCTGTGAAGTTAAACCAGACATTGAACTTACTGCTACATCGACAATATCGACTCCTGCTTCAATAGCTTTCGCATATGTGAAGATTCCATTTCCGCTTGTATCATGCGTGTGTAAGTGAATTGGAATATCAATTTTATCTTTTAAAGCTGATACAAGTTCATATGCTGATTGAGGCTTCAATAACCCTGCCATATCTTTAATGCCTAGAATATGGGCTCCTGATTCCTGTAGCTCTTTTGCTAAGTCTGTGTAGTAGTTTAGGTTATATTTACGGCGAGTTGGGTCTGAAATGTCTCCTGTGTAGCATATTGCCGCTTCTGCAATCTTACCTGTATCACGAACAGAGTCGATTGCAAGACGCATACCATCAACCCAGTTCAAGCTATCAAAAATACGGAAAACATCAATACCTGCTTGTGCTGACTTTTCCACGAACTCTTTAATAACATTGTCAGGGTAGTTTTTGTAACCAACCGCATTTGATGCGCGTAGAAGCATTTGAAATAGTACGTTTGGCGCTTGCTTACGAAGTTCAATTAAGCGATTCCATGGATCTTCCTTAAGGAAGCGGTAAGCAACATCAAATGTAGCGCCTCCCCACATTTCCATTGAAAATAGTTCAGGAAGTAAACGCGACGTTGGTTCTGCAATTTTTTTCAAATCATGTGTACGCACGCGCGTTGCTAGCAATGATTGATGACCGTCTCTGAACGTTGTATCTGTAAGAAGAACTTCTTTTCGTTGTTTTACCCAATCTACAAGACCTTCTGCGCCTTCTTTATCTAAAATTTGTTTAGTTCCGTCTACAAATGGCTCACTGCTTGAAATCTTTGGAACACGTGGCTTCTCAAAAACCGGTTTTTTATTCGTTCCAATTCCAGGAAAGCCGTTAATTGTGACATTTCCGATATAAGAGAGCATTTTCGTTCCACGGTCTTTTCGCTTAGGAAAGACAAAAAGCTCTGGAGAAGCATCAATAAACGACGTATCATAATCTCCTTTTAAAAACTTTTCATGCTTTACAACATTTTCTAAAAAGGCAATGTTTGTTTTAATTCCACGGATTCGGAATTCTTTTAAATTTCGCACCATTTTAGCTGCAGCTTGTTCAAAAGTTAAAGCCCATGTTGTTACTTTTACAAGAAGCGAATCATAGTACGGTGTGATAACGGCTCCTTGAAAACTGTTTCCTGTATCTAAACGAACTCCAAAACCACCGCTTGAACGATAGGCCATAATTTTACCTGTATCAGGCATAAAATTGTTTTGTGGATCTTCTGTTGTTACACGAGATTGAATTGCATAACCGTTTGTTTTAATATCTTCTTGTAATGGTATTCCAATCGCATTTTCATGTAAAGAATAGCCATCAGCAATTAGAATTTGAGATTGTACAATATCGACCCCTGTAATCATCTCTGTAATTGTATGCTCTACTTGTACACGTGGATTTACTTCAATGAAGTAGAATTCGTCTCCAGCTACGAGAAACTCAACAGTTCCAGCGTTTATGTACTGGATGTTTTTTGCCAGCTTAACTGCTGCGTCACAAATTCTTTGGCGAAGATCTTCACCAAGCGATAAACTTGGCGCAACTTCCACTACTTTCTGATGGCGACGCTGAATAGAGCAATCACGCTCATATAAGTGAACGATATTTCCATCATGATCTCCAAGAATTTGTACTTCAATATGCTTTGGATTTTCAATACATTTCTCAACATATACTTCATCGTTTCCAAATGCTGCTTTTGCTTCAGATTTTGCTCGCTCATAAGCTTCCTTTAGTCCAGAATGACTGCGGACAATTCTCATTCCACGGCCACCGCCGCCTAGAGATGCTTTAATCATCAATGGGTAGTCATATTTTTCACCGAATTCTTCAACTTCACTTAGTGACGAAACAGGACCATCTGTACCTGGGATAACAGGAATCCCAGCGCTTACTGCTTGGTGACGAGCTTTTACTTTATCTCCAAACATATCTAAATGTTTACTTTTTGGTCCAATAAAAGTTAATCCTTCTTCTTCACAGCGCCTTGCAAATTGGATATTTTCTGATAAGAAACCATACCCTGGGTGAATGGCATCGACGTTATGTTCTTTAGCAATTTCAATAATATTTTCGATATCAAGATATGCATCAATTGGTTTTTTCCCCTCACCAACCAAATATGCTTCATCTGCTTTATATCTGTGGAAGGATCCTGTATCCTCTTTCGAATAAATTGCAACCGTTCGAATGTTCAGCTCTGTACAAGCACGAAAAATTCGAATTGCAATTTCTCCTCTGTTTGCAACTAAAACTTTCCCAATATTTTTTGTTACTGTGCTCATTTTACCCTCTCCCCTTTACATCAAAAACTTTACATCAAAAAATTTGCTATATGAAGATATATTACTTGAACTTTTTAATGCTCACAAGGGTTATGTGTAAATTTTCTGAATAACATGTCAAAAAACCACGAAGATGTACGCTTACATTTCGTGGTTTTTCGACATATTATTCACTGTTTTTTTTCAAAAAGAGCTCTCTTCCTTTGAATCTACAGCTCTCAAAGGGGATTCTTCTCCTTCTGCTTTCTTACTTCGATAATTTGTAAACATAGATATATTAACAACAATTCCCATTGAGGCTAGTAAAAGTAAAATTGAGGTTCCTCCGTAGCTTACAAAAGGAAGTGGAACACCTGTAAGGGGAATAACACCTGTAATTCCACCTAAATTGAAAAAGGCTTGAATTCCAATTGTTGTGGCAATTCCAATACAAATTAAACTTCCATATACATCTTGACATTTTTTAGCAAGCAGCAATGTTTTAATAATAATAAATGCAAGGAGAAATAAGACTGTAGCTACACCAACAAATCCTAATTCCTCTGCAATAATCGCAATAATGGCATCTGTATGTGATTCTGGGAGATAGCCGTACTTTTGCACACTTTGACCAAGACCAGCTCCAAAAAATCCTCCAGAGCCCATCGCTATATATGCATTAACAAGCTGAAATCCTTCTCCTGATGCATCTTTGAATGGATCTAACATTGTTGTAACACGGGCAATTCTTGTTGGTGAGATATACCCTGTCATCCAAGCTATTGGCAGGATAACAAGAATACACCCAACCCCTAGAGCCAAAAACTTTCTAAATGTGTACTTATTAATACCTGAACAAAGAAGAACAGCGGCAGCAATCCCTAATACAATCATGGCTGTTCCAAAATCTGGTTGAACAGCAATTAATCCAGTTAAGAATATAACGATTAAAACCGGTCCTGTAAATGCTCTTTTAAAATCATTAAGATATGGCTGACGTTTTTCAAGCACCATTGCCAAATAGAGAACAATGGCGAGTTTTACAAATTCAGAAGGCTGAATACTCAAGCCCCCAAAACGTAGCCAACTTGCGGCATTGTTCGAAACATGTCCAAATAAACTCACGAGAAAGAGTCCAACAACGACGAGCGCTAATATTCCTTTAATAAAGCGAGCATAAAGCTGATATGGAACAATCATCGTCACAAAAAACACGAGCGCTCCAATAATCAACGAGAGTTTCTGCCTTTGATAGAAGTGATCTGGTGCAAAATCATATCTTGAAACAGCCGTAATCACGCTTGCACTGTAAACCATTACAAGGCCAATTGAGCACAGAAGAACAAGCGCAATAATAATTGAATAGTCATAGTTTCGAAACATCTTTTTAAACATAGTCTCTTCCCTCGTCCCTTCAACATCGTTGAGATGAAAAAGTTGTCTGTGTTATAAGTAAGGTGCAGCATGTGTGTAGGGTATATCCCTTTCTAAGTAAGTCTAAAACCTGTCCTTTTTGAAAGTTGAGCACTATAGACAAAAAGTTCTTATTTTTATCTTTTCTTCCTTTTAGGCACAAATTCCTTTATGTATGAAATAAGAAATCTCCTACTTTTGAATGAGAGAGAACGAAACTAGGGATTATTGCCCTCTTATAACGTAAAATGATAAAAACTCAAACCGACTGAGCCTAAGTTTGAGTTTTTATATTTCTTATTTTTTTGTAAAGGCTTCATGTAGGGCTGATAGTTCACGTTCTAGGCGATCTAATAGTTGCTTCCCCTTATCTTCCTCGATAAGATGAAGTCTTACCGCAAAGTCAATTTCACGTGATAAGCCGAACATTTGTGTATCTAAAACCTCTTCATAAAGAGGACATTGCGGCATTGTTAAGTTATCCATTTGAACTTGAATAAGCTTCAAAATCTTCTCCGCATCCGCCTTTAGCAGTGCGTATGCTCTTTCACGATGATCTACTGCAACCTCAGGCGTCAAATTAATCCCTCCGTTCCCGAGCGATTTCCTATTCTATCTATAAATCATACAGTTAAACGAACTAAATTGCAAGAAAAAACAAGTGGTTCATTCCAAATTACGATGAACAATTTTAAAAAATAAAAGACTTTTTACATTCATAAAATAGGCTGCTAACGAAGATTGTTGATTTATTAAGAACATTCATAATTTCAAGATGACAGCTTTGTTCTTGTTCTTTATACTAAAAGAGCGGAGATTAATTATTGTAAACAAAGGGAGTTTTTCATAGTGAATGATATTATCATCTTAAAAGGAAAAGTATCTTATCCAATTACATTAGATCCAAGCGTCTGGATTTTTGATGACCGCAAAGTTGAAAGACAAACGCTTAAAAGACAAAATGATGAAAGCGATTCAAAAGAATTAACAGCAAGACAGTGGTCTCGTGAAATTAGTGAAGGAAACGTTTCTCCTCCTACTTTGAAATCTGAACGTAAATACGAACGTGAACGTATTTTAACAGGATCATTTGCTATTCACCTTTCTCATTTTTTAAAAAATGCCGAGCCGCTCAGTGATGCTTGTGAGCTTGCCGTTATAACTCAAAAGGGTGAAGTCATTGTACCTCTTGAAGAAGCCTATACCTATTTGTTAGCCTTTTCAAAAGATGGCAAACCGCTTAAAGATGATGGCCCTGTGCATCTTCTAAAAAACGATGGCACCACAAAAGCAACACACGTTACAGAATTTCAAGTTCGTTAATTAAGCTCCGTTTCCTCAGCTAGAGGAAACGGTCTTATTTTACAACAGATCAGCAGCTAGCTGCGCGAGTTCAGAACGCTCTCCTTTCACAAGCTGTACGTGACCGGCTACTTTTTGTTCTTTAAACCTTTCTAGTACGTATGTTAACCCATTGTTGTATTCATCTAAATATGGATGATCAATTTGGGCAGGATCTCCCATAAGAACAATTTTACTTCCTTCTCCAACGCGGGTTAAAATCGTTTTCACTTCGTGTTTAGATAAATTTTGGGCTTCATCAATAATGATGAACTGATCTGGAATACTTCTTCCTCTTATATATGTTAAAGCTTCTACTTCGATAGAACCCATTCCTGCTAAAATAGCGTCAAGCTCTCCAGGTTTTTTCGTATTGAATAGATATTCCAAGTTATCATAAATAGGCTGCATCCATGGTCTGAGCTTTTCTTGTTTTTCTCCTGGTAGAAACCCTAAATCTTTCCCTA
Source organism: Priestia filamentosa (assembly GCF_900177535.1). NCBI lineage: Bacteria > Bacillati > Bacillota > Bacilli > Caryophanales > Bacillaceae > Priestia > Priestia filamentosa. Next base: position 178,635 of record NZ_FXAJ01000003.1, on the reverse strand, counting down.
CTGGAACAATTGGTCTCGCAACAAGCAATTTCTTATAATACCCCAAATCTTCTGTTTGCATAAGGCCTGATGCCAATGCTAAAAGCGTTTTACCTGTTCCTGCTTTGCCGATAAGGGTAATAAGTGGTATATCATCTCGGAGCAAAAGTTCAAGCGCCATTGTCTGCTGAACGTTTCTCGGTTTCACTCCCCAAATATGCTCATAATCAAACAATAACTTTTTCACTTTCTCTCCTGTTGAATCAACAATCCCAACAGCAGAACCAGAGCCTCCAAATGCATCTTTCATCACAACAAATTGATGTGGATAGAACGGATGATTTGCCCACTGTGATAAACTAAGCTCACCTTTTTCGTAAAAACGATTAAGCTCGTCTTTTGGAATGTAAAGATCAAGAAAACCCGAGTAAAGGTGGTTTACTTCGACAACTCGGTCGCTTAAAAAGTCCTCTGCTAAAAGACCAATCGCATCTGCTTTGACACGTACAAGCGTATCTTTACTAACAAGGATAACCTGTCTTCCTTCTTCTTTTGTTTCTTCCTCAAGAGAGAGATTTTTTGCGACTGCAAGAATGCGATTGTCGTTTGTTTTCTCTACAAATACTTCTTGAAGTTGATGAAATGACCGATGATTAAGCTCAATCCGCAGTGAACCCCCATTTTCTAACGGAATTTTCTCATGAAGTCGGCCATGCTGACGAAAACCATCGATAAGTTTAGATACTTGTCTGGCATTTCTCCCTACTTCATCCATATATCTCTTTTTAGAATCGACTTCTTCCAGTACAACAGCTGGAATAACGACTTCATTATCTTTAAAAGAGAAAATAGAGTGTGGATCTTGTAATAGTACGTTCGTATCTAACACATAAATCTTTTTCAAAGGTTTTTGCCCCCTCCATTTGTCTTCTTTGAAGAATAAGCACCCGATACTCTCACCTTTCTATGTAATATGACAATAATCCTCTACTTCTTTTACTATATGTAGCCATGCATAAAGATAGAAGAATGAACAGACAATAATTTAGAAAAGCCATTGTTCCTGTGCTAGCTATATGTTCAAAGAAGTTTTAAAAAGGTCTCATCGCCATATTACGCACTATAAAAGGAGAGATTGCTGTATGCAAAAATACTTTATGTGGCTTGTACTACTTGTAGTATTTCTAACAGGCTGTCAAAATAACAGTGCAGCAAACGATGAAAGAAACAATGATAATTTAGTACGAGTAAAAAATACAACTCCCCAACCTGAAGAACAACAATCAAATAACGCTATCTCCCAACGACTGATAAACCTTGCAACAGACGTCCCGAAAGTTGAACGTGCAACAGCCGTTGTTGTTGGAAGATACGCTATTGTTGGCATCGATGTTGGAAGTGACCTTGATCGTTCAGAAGTAAGTTCTATCAAGTATGCCGTTGCTGAAAGCCTTAAACATGACCCAAACGGTGCGAATGCTGTTGTTATTGCTGATCCTGATACGTTCTCTCGTTTACAAGGGATGGCACAAGAAATTAGAAACGGACGTCCTGTAACAGGCGTTCTCGACGAACTCGCAGCAATTGTAGATCGTTTTGTACCTGAAATGTCTAATGAAATAAGACAAAAACACCCGAATGAAACAAATACAAATAATGATCGCTTGAATGAACAAAATCAGCAAGAACTACAAAAAGAACAGAACGATCAATCTAATAATGAACTTCAAGATAAAGAATAATAAAAACGCTTAGTCTTTTTCCATGCAAAGACTAAGCGTTTTTATCTACTTTTATAAATTTCATCGTAAATGTACATGCTACGTTTCTGTTTGACATTTCTACCACCTCTTCCATTGACAGGATTGATAGTTGCCTTACAATCTCTTTACAATAATCAGTAAAGATTATGTTTATCATAACGTGTTTTAGAAGAAATGAAAATAGAATTCAGAAAATTCCCTTACTTATTCACCCTTTTTTTACACTACATTTACATCTGAAACTCTTACCATTCATCTTCGTCCTTTTTCGATTCATAAAGCTTAAAGTTCCCCGTTGCTTTTCGCTCTTCTGTACGCTTTGTAATACGGTCATGACACGTTTGACACATATATGTATGAATAGGACGATTTCTAACTTTTTTGGCTAACGGTAATTCGTTATCAATTGTTTCAATTACATCACAAATTACGCATTGAACTCTCATTTCTCCACCTCAACAACCTTTTTGCTTATAAAAACAGGATAACGTCCAACAACGCTATCCCGCTTTTCTACATTTGTTCGTTTTTCTTTGCTTGATGCAAACGCACTTTGTAAACTCCAAGCACAATAGCCGCAATGAGCAAGCCTTCTGCTACAGGTAAAAAGGCACCGAAAAATGTAAGAATTGTGCAGCCAAAAGCTAGTAATGCATAAATGATCACGTTCTTGATGATAGGCAGCTTTCGCGCAAAACCTAAATTGTATACAACAACGGCTAGCAAAAGAATGGTAAAGTACAATAACCACATGCCCGCTTCGGGGTTTTCGTCCACTTTAAAAAGCTTCGCAAAAAACTGAAGGCGTTCACTTACACCCATCATCAATCACGCTCCTTTAAATATTAACTTTTAAGGCCACACTTATCTTTATTTATTTGCAAGCTTTTTCTTTTTAGCTGCTTTTTCGCGCTCGTTTTTATCTAGAACCTTCTTACGTAGACGAATAGATTCTGGTGTAATTTCACAATATTCGTCTTCGTTTAGATATTCTAATGATTCTTCAAGAGACATAATACGAGGTTTTTTCATTGTTACTGTTTGGTCTTTTGTTGCAGAACGAACGTTTGTTGCATGCTTCGTTTTTGAAATATTAACAACAAGATCATTTTCACGAGAATGTTCTCCAACAATCATACCTTCATAAACTTCTGTGTTTGGCTCAACAAAAATTACGCCACGTTCTTCAACTTGCATAATTCCGTATGAAGAAGCCTTACCTGTTTCCATTGATACTAACACACCTTGGCGACGTCCACCAACTTGACCAGCTTGCATTGGTTGATAGCTATCAAAGCTATGGTTAATGATGCCGTATCCGCGAGTTAATGATAGAAACTCCGTTGTGTAACCGATAAGACCACGAGAAGGTACCATGAAGATTAGACGAACTTGGCCATTGCCGTTGTTTGTCATATCTAACATTTCACCTTTACGAGCTCCCATTGATTCCATAATTGAACCTGTGTACTCTTCTGGTACGTCGATTTGTACGCGCTCAACAGGCTCAGAACGAACACCATCAATATCTTTGATGATAACTTCTGGTTTTGATACTTGAAGTTCGTAACCTTGACGACGCATGTTTTCAATTAAAATTGAAAGGTGAAGCTCTCCGCGTCCTGAAATAACCCAAGCATCAGGAGAATCAGTAGGGTCAACACGTAAACTTACGTCTGTTTCAAGTTCTGACATCAAGCGCTCTTCAATTTTACGCGCTGTTACGAATTTACCTTCTCTACCCGCAAAAGGACTGTTGTTCACAAGGAACGTCATTTGTAGAGTTGGCTCATCAATACGAAGAACAGGAAGTGCTTCCTGATGATCTACAGGACAAACAGTTTCTCCAACGTTGATGTCTTCCATTCCAGATACAGCGATTAAATCTCCTGCTTTTGCTTCTTCAATCTCAACGCGTTTTAAGCCGATAAAACCAAACATTTTTGTTACACGGAACTGTTTAACAGAACCGTCAACTTTCATAAGTGCAACTTGTTGACCAACTTTCATTGTTCCGCGGAAAACGCGTCCAACTCCAATACGGCCTACATAGTCGTTGTAGTCAAGCATAGCAATTTGGAACTGTAGCGGCTCTTCACTGTTATCAACAGGTGCTGGAATGTGCTCAATGATAGCATCGAATAAGCTTTCCATATTCTCATCCTGCTTTTCCGGATTGCGGCTTGCTGTTCCGTTAATTGCTGATGCATAAACAACAGGAAATTCAAGCTGTTCTTCAGTTGCATCAAGCTCGATTAAAAGATCGATTACTTCGTCCACAACTTCTGCTGGACGAGCAAAGTCACGGTCAATTTTGTTTACAACAACAATTGGTGTTAAATTTTGCTCTAGCGCTTTTTTAAGAACAAAACGCGTTTGAGGCATACACCCTTCATAAGCATCGACAACCAAAAGAACGCCATCTACCATTTTCATGATACGTTCTACTTCTCCACCGAAGTCAGCATGTCCTGGTGTATCTAAAATATTAATACGTTTATCTTTATAATGAATGCCCGTATTTTTTGCTAGGATTGTAATTCCTCGCTCACGTTCTAGATCATTTGAATCCATTGCACGTTCGTGAACTTGCTCGTTAGCACGAAACGTTCCAGATTGATGTAACAGCTGATCTACAAGTGTTGTTTTCCCATGGTCTACGTGGGCAATAATTGCAATATTTCGTAAGTCTTGACGAATGTTCAAGCCCTTCAACTCCCATACTTTTGTGTAAATACTTCACTAGCTTATCCAAATTTCACACATATCAAGCTAATGCCTAGGATATTATAACATAAAGAAACTAGAAATGCTTTCGGTTTTTCGGTACACTTAAGATATTATTCACAATATGAAGGTCATTTGGGAGGGTTTATGTTGAAGTCAATTAAATGGGGTTTACTTTTATATGCGATCTTGGGAACGCTATCAATTATGTTAATTGGGGTTTTTCTCGGAGAAGGTAGCATTGTTGGAGTAATTGGTTGTATTGTTGCACTTATTGTTATTATTGGACTTGGTTTTACGACAAAAAAGAAACTTCGTGAAGCTGGAAAGCTATAAAAAGGACGTTTTGTCCTTTTTATAGCTTTTTTTTAAAGAGGATAAACTAAAATAACGTATTCTTTTTCTTCCTCATTTTTTTCTACTTTAAATTGCTCAAAGCCACACGAAGCCAGAAATTGTAGCCAGCTTGTTTTTTCAACAGGACAAGCACAAAAAAAAGCTTTATGATTTCCCCGAAAATGCTCGGCAGTTCTTGCAATAATTTCCTTTCCGATTCCTTGTCCTCTTCGTGATTCTTTGACAAGTAGTGTGCCAAGCCAAGGTTTTTCATTGGATGGCGCCCAAGGTAGACTATAAGAGAGTCCTACCTTTTCTCCTGCTTGTTCATATATCGTCCAATGGCCTTGAAGCATTTCATATTTTTTTAAGTAAACAGGAAGATTCTCTGCAGAGCATTCTTCGCTCTCCCATTCTTCGCTTGCCAAAACTAACTGTTGAAAAAACGGGAAGTCTTCATCTGTATATGAACGAAACGACAGTTTTTCCATAGTTACCTCTTTTTATTAATGTACGTTTGAAGTACTTCTTTATGAAATGCTTTTTCACCAGCAAAAACACTATTTTTTTCTAAAATATTAAGTTCCTCTCCATAAACATTAGTAACTACTCCTCCTACTTCCTCAATCAATACAAGACCACCGGCAAAATCCCATGGAGCAAGTCTCATCGTTATATACCCATCAAGACGTCCAGCGGCAATGTAAGCAAGCTCTAGAGCAGCAGAACCATATGATCTCGTTCCTCTAACATCTTTTACAAGAGGAGAAAGAACCGCTGGATCAATGCGATGATTATCTGTTACCCATGTAGCGTTTAGGGAAAGGATAGCTTCTTTTACAGGTGATTCAGTAAGCATTGGAAGCTTGATATCATTCATATATGCTCCGTTTCCACGAATTGTATGATAAAGCTCATCATGCATAACATCATAAATCAATCCTATTTTCCCTACGCCCTGGTCAAATATGCCAATGGAAATAGCAAAATTACGCTGCTGATGGACGAAATTCATTGTACCGTCAATAGGATCAATAACCCATAAGATCCCTTCTGCTGAAGTAACATCTGTTCCATGTCCCTCTTCTCCTACAATACGGTGCGTTGGAAACGTTTCTTGAATTTTTTCATATAAAAACGTTTCAACATCTTTGTCCATGTTTGTAACAAGATCATTTGGATTTGACTTTGTTTCAATAAGAAGCTCTTTACTAAACGAATCTTTAATCATTTCCCCCGCTTCTTTTACCCATGATGTAGCATATGTATAAATATCTTTCCAAAAATCTTCCATTTTTCAAACCCCCTTAAAAGTCAAACTAAAATTAAGTTATAAAAGTAGCTTATGAAAATCAGCGCCACAAATCAAGTTTCATCCTTTTTTATAGTTGTTATTCTAAAACCTTCATAACAAGAGACTATACAGACCTGTATAGTCTAAACAAGTTTTATTTTTTTATAATGCTCATATTATTGTTTTTTTTCGCTGTACTTCAATAGCTCTTGACGAAGTTCTTCTAATTTTTGTTTACTTTTTAGTTTTTGTTCCTCATTTTCTTCAATCATTGCTTCGTACAAAGTGGCAAGCTCATAATCAAGTTCCATCCTCAACACTGCTAAACGGTTTGTATATTCGGTTTTTTTGTGAATATTTACTACTTGCTTCATTGTTGAAGCCCCCTCTCTTAACATAACAAGCTTGACGAAAAGTTTTAATATTCAGAATATATTATTTTTATATCGTATGTAGAACATTTATGTCTTGTAACTACATTTGTAAGAAAGTTTTAAAAATAGGCTTTAAAGGTTTTAACTTCTATTGTTCCATCTAACTTGTGATATGATTACTTATTAGTTACCCTTACCTATTCTAAAAAAAACATTCATCTGGAGGTACACCATGGAATTTGAGAGATTTACAAAAGAAGACTTTAATGTTTTTACAGTGGATGGTCTTGATGAGCGTATGGGCGAATTAAAAAAACAAGTACGTCCAAAGCTAGAAAGCTTAGGCGAAATATATGCGCCATTTCTATCTTCTCTATGTCAGGAAGAAATGTTTGCACATGTTGCAAAACACGCCAGACGCTCTGTCAATCCGCCAAAAGATACGTGGGTTGCTTTTGCAGCAAATAAGCGCGGCTATAAAAGACATCCACATTTCCAAATTGGACTTTTTGAGTCTCACGTCTTTATTTGGTTTGCTGTTATTTATGAAGCAGATATAAAAACAGAGTATGGAAAAGTTTTAAAAACACATATTGAGGAAATCGAAAATAGGATCCCAGCTTATTTTGTTTGGTCAAAAGACCATACGAAGCCTGATACTATCTCAATGGAGGGTTTATCAAGAGAAGATTTAACAGCTCTCTTTGACCGCTTAGAAAGTGTAAAAAAAGCAGAAATCCTTTGTGGTTTACGTATTCCGCAAAAAGAGGCGCTAGAGATGTCAAAAGATGAATGGGACCAAACGTTTAAAGATGCCTTTACAACGCTGCTTCCTCTATATAAATTAGGAGCTACAATCTAAAAAAAGAAGAGCAAGTTGCTCTTCTTTTTTATCTCATCCGAATAAAAGTTTCTTCTGGTGCATCTTTTGCTTTTTTGACCGTTCGATACGGTGAGTAATGACTTTGTTCTTCAAATTCATTGCAAATTTGTTTTTCCTCTGATTTGCTTGGGACAATTTCTTTAAAACGTCTATATGTGCTCATAAGCTGTTCACGCGAAATTCCTTTTTCATACGCTTTTTCAATTGCTTCAAAAAAGCGAACAACATCAACAATTTCATCTGTACTCCAATCAATTGAAATTGGATATTGATATTCCATATCTTTCATCTCCTATCATTTACTTCTCTTTTAACATTGTGCCTCACAATATAGAATAAACGCAACTTCTTTTCTTTTTTTAGAACTTCTTTTTATTTTTCCTTTCAAAACGGAAAAGCTATGAAAAAGAGCTTTGCAAACCATTCTATAAGTGCTATAATTCATTTGTTTTTTAAGTTTGATAATTAAGGTGGGATTAGTATATTGTCTTCACAGTTTGAAACACCCCTTTTTACAGGTCTTATTGAGCATGCTAAAAAAGACCCGATTCAATTTCATATTCCAGGTCATAAAAAAGGTCGTGGAATGGATGAAGAATTTCGCTCGTTTATTGGGGAAAATGCCCTTTCTATAGATTTGATTAATATTGCACCGCTTGATGATCTCCATCAGCCAGGCGGAATGATTCAAGAAGCTCAAAAACTTGCTGCTCGCGCTTTTGGAGCTGATCATACATTTTTCTCTGTACAAGGTACAAGCGGAGCCATTATAGCGATGGTGATGTCTGTTTGTGGACCTGGAGACAAAATTTTAGTTCCACGTAACGTTCATAAATCTGTTATGAGTGCTATCATATTTTCAGGAGCTACACCTGTTTTTATTCATCCTGAAATTGATCCTGATTTAGGAATTTCACACGGCATTACAACAGACGCAGTAGAAAAAGCACTTTATCAACATCCAGATGCAAAAGCTGTTCTTGTTATTAATCCAACTTATTTTGGAATTGCAGCAGATCTAAAGCGAATTGTTGAGCTTGCTCATTCATTCTCAATTCCTGTTCTTGTTGATGAAGCTCATGGAGTGCACATTCATTTTCATGATGATCTTCCCCTATCAGCTATGCAAGCAGGAGCAGATATGGCTGCTACAAGTGTGCACAAATTAGGCGGATCTTTGACAGGAAGCTCTATTCTTAATATGAAAGAAGGACTTGTTTCACCAAAGCGTGTTCAGTCCATCTTAAGCATGTTAACAACAACATCAACATCTTACATTTTGCTTGCTTCATTAGATGTTGCTCGTAAAAGACTTGCAACAGAAGGAAAAGAGCTTGCAGAGTATGCTATTGACCTTGCTGAGACAGCACGTAAGAGAATTAATGAAATTGGATATATTCGTTGTATTGGACGTGAAATCCTTGGCACGAAAGCAACGTATGATATGGATCCGACCAAGCTTATTATTTCAATTAAAGAGCTTGGGATTTCAGGCTATGATGCAGAAAAATGGTTGCGTGAACGCTTCAATATTGAAGTAGAACTTTCTGATCTTTATAACTTGCTTTGTATTATTACACCAGGAGATACAATAGAGAATATTAACACGCTTATAGAAGCACTAACAGAACTTGTTAACGAGTGTAAGGACAACGTCCAAAGCTCTGAGGATATCTCGGTGCTCTTACCAGACATCCCTGTGCTCTCTCTAACACCTCGAGATGCTTTTTATGCAGAAACAGAGGTTGTTCCTTTTGAAGAGTCTTCAGGACGTATTACAGCTGAATTTATCATGATTTACCCACCAGGGATTCCTATTTTTATTCCTGGAGAAATTATTATGGAAGAAAACCTCCAATATATTAAGAAAAATCTTGAAGAAGGTCTTCCTGTTCAAGGTCCTGAGGATCACACATTAAAGACACTTCGAGTCATTAAAGAACATAAAGCAATAAAATAAAAAAGCTCTGCAAATGCAGAGCTTTTTTATTTTATGATTCTATTATTCTATTTATCTTTTTCCTCACAATATTGGCACGTTCCGTAAAGCGTTGATACTTTCTCATCATCAAAATACTCAATTGTGTCACTGCATGTTTGACAAATAATTGTTCCCATCTTATAGCGCTCCTTTTTGCCTTTTGAGGTTATTTTTGAAAACGTTTTATCTTCTTGTTTTCTATAATATTATGTCACATTTAAAATGTCAACGCTTATTTGTATAACACATTAATAAGTTTTATAAACCCTTTTCTGTTCAGAACATCAGCCTAGAAAAAAGAAAACAGTAAAGTTTGCATACTAAAAAAAGTGATCATAGAGACTGCAGTGAGAAAGAAAGCGCTTTTTTTATGTTTTAAATACATTTCAGCAATGAGGTATCCTAAATATACGAAAACGATGAAGAGTATTGCTTTGGCTCCAAGATGGTCTCGATGAGAAAGATGCTCAACAAATGTAAATGTACACCATATAAAAAATTGTAAGATATAAATATGATACAGCACCTTAACCTTCTCCTCCTCTCTCACCAACAAAACCCTTGTCCTATATATATGCAAGCTTTCTTATTGTATACAAAAAAATCCCTTAGTCATTCGACTAAGGGATTTTTCTTCATCTATCTTATAGCATATGAATTGGAGTACCAAGAGCAACTTCAGCTGCTTCCATTGTAATCTCTCCAAGAGTTGGATGAGCGTGAATTGTTAAAGCAACATCTTCAGCTGTCATACCAGACTCAATTGCAAGGCTAAGTTCTGAAATAATATCAGAAGCTCCACTACCTGCGATTTGAGCACCGATAATTACACCGTCTTCTTTACGAGTGATTAGTTTTAAGAAACCGTCTGTGCTGTTAAGAGAAAGAGCACGTCCATTTGCTGCGAATGGGAATTTCGCTGCTTTAATTTCAATGCCGTCTTCTTTTGCTTGCGCTTCTGTATAACCAACAGATGCAAGTTCTGGATCTGTGAAACATACAGCAGGAATTCCAAGATAATCAATCTCAGAAGGCTCACCGCTAATTGCTTCAGCAGCAATTTTTGCTTCATAAGAAGCTTTGTGTGCTAATGGTGGTCCTTCAACAATATCACCAATTGCGTACACGTTGTTTACGTTTGTACGACATTGTTTGTCAATTTTGATAAGACCGCGATCAGTCATTTCAATACCAAGTTGCTCAAGACCTAGCTCGTCAGTATTTGGACGACGACCAACTGTTACAAGAACATAGTCTGCTTCAACAGTTTCTTCTTTTCCGCCTACTTCAAACGTTACTTTTACGCCGTCTTTAGTTTCTTCAACGCCTTTAGCCATAGCTTTTGTATGAACTGTAACGTTTCCTTTTTTCTTAAGTTCACGTTTAACGATTGAAGTCATTTGTTTTTCGAAACCAGCTAAAATATCATCAGCAGCTTCAACAATTGTTACTTCTGTTCCGAAGTTAGCGTAAGCAGTTCCAAGCTCAGTACCGATGTAACCTCCACCGATTACAACAAGCTTTTTAGGAATTTCTTTAAGAGCAAGAGCTCCTGTTGAGTTGATTACGCGCTCAGAGAATTTGAATCCTGGAATTTCAACTGGGCGAGAACCTGTTGCAATGATTACATTTTTGAATGTATATGTTTGCGCAGAGTTTTCGTCCATAACACGAAGTGTGTTTTGATCTACGAAATAAGCTTCACCTTTTACGATATCCACTTTATTTCCTTTAAGAAGACCTTCAACACCGCCAGTTAGTTTGTTAACAACGCCAGCTTTCCACTCTTGAACTTTTGTGAAATCAACTTTTACGTTGTCAACTGTGATTCCCATATCTTCAGAATGCTTCGCATGCTCGATACGGTGACCTGCTGTGATAAGAGCTTTTGAAGGAATACAACCAACGTTTAAGCATACTCCACCAAGATTAGCTTTTTCGATAATTGTTACTTTTTGTCCTAATTGTGCTGCACGGATTGCTGCAACGTATCCACCAGGACCTGCTCCAACTACAATAGTATCTGTTTCAATCGGGAAATCTCCTACTACCATGATATTACGCCTCCATTAATAATAGTTCTGGATCGTTAAGTAAACGCTTGATGTTGTTTAATGCATTTTGTGCTGTAGCACCATCAATCATACGGTGGTCAAAGCTTAGAGAAAGAGCTAATACTGGAGCGATAACAATCTCACCGTCCACTACAACTGGTTTCTCAGCAATACGACCAATACCTAAAATAGCTACCTCAGGATGGTTGATAACTGGAGTGAACCATTGTCCACCAGCTGAACCGATGTTTGTGATTGTGCAAGAAGCACCTTTCATTTCTGCACCAGAAAGTTTACCTTCACGCGCTTTAGCTGCTAGGCTGTTGATCTCATCTGAGATAGAGAAAACAGATTTGCGGTCAGCGTGTTTTACAACTGGAACAACAAGACCTTTTTCAGTGTCAGCTGCGATTCCGATGTTGTAGTAATGTTTTTGAACTACTTCATCTGTTGCATCATCAATAGATGTGTTAAGTGCTGGGAACTTCTTAAGAGCAGATGTTAAAGCTTTAACAACATAAGGTAAGAACGTTAATTTTGTTCCTTGCTCAGCTGCAACTGCTTTGAACTTCTTACGGTGAGCCACAAGTTTTGTTACATCTACTTCGTCCATAAGTGTAACGTGTGGAGCCGTATGCTTAGAGTTCACCATTGCTTTTGCGATTGCACGACGCATGCCGCTCATTTTCTCGCGAGTTTCTGGGAAGTCGCCTTCTGGAGCTGCTACTGGTGCACTTGGTGCTGCAGAAGCTGCTTCAGGAGCTTTTTCTTCTGTTTGTGCAGCAGGTTGTGCTCCACCAGATACAAAGCTATCAATATCTTCTTTTAGAATACGACCATTTTTACCGCTACCAGCTACTTGACGGATATCAATGCCTTTTTCACGAGCATATTTACGTACAGATGGCATTGCGATAACGTTGCGATCAGTATCTACTGCTTCAGTACTAGCTGCTGGTGCATCTTGTACTTCTTCTTTTTTCTCTTCTTTTGGTTCTTCTTTGGAAGAGCTTTCACTATCGCTACCTTTAAATTGTAAGTCTTCGTAGCCAGGTGCGTCAAATGTTACGATAACTTGACCAACTGTCGCAACTTCACCTTCACTAACTTTTAACTCTTCAACTGTTCCGTCTACTGGAGATGGGATTTCAACAACAGCTTTGTCGTTTTGTACTTCTGCAAGTACATCATCCTCACTAATTTTGTCTCCTGGCTTTACGAACCACTTAACGATTTCACCTTCATGGATACCTTCACCGATATCTGGAAGTTTAAATTCAAATGACACGAGCATTCACCTTCCTGTAAGAAATTATGTTTTATGATTTAAAGTACATAGATAAGCACAACAGCTACCTTGGCTGCGCGAAGCAGTCAAGGAAAGCCATTTTGTGCTTTGTTTACTTTATTAGCAATTAAAATTCAAGAACTTCTTTTGCTTTTTCTACGATGTCGTTGTTGTTTGGTAACCAAACACCTTCAGCTTCTGAGAATGGGAATACAGTATCAGGAGCTGCAACACGTAGTACAGGCGCTTCAAGGCTAAGAATAGCGCGGTCGTTGATTTCAGCAACAACGTTAGCACCGATACCTGCTTGTTTTTGAGCTTCTTGAACAACAAGTGCACGACCTGTTTTCTCAACAGAAGCAATAATTGTGTCGATATCTAATGGGCTTACTGTACGAAGGTCAACAACCTCTACAGAGTAGCCTTCTTTTTCAAGTTCTTCAGCTGCTTTTAATGAAGAGTGAACCATTGCACCGTAAGTAATGATAGAAAGGTCTGTTCCTTCACGTTTAACATCAGCTTTTCCGATTTCAATTGTATATTCTTCTTCAGGTACTTCCGCACGGAAAGAACGATACAATTTCATGTGCTCAAGGAAAATAACAGGATCGTTATCGCGGATCGCTGCAATTAAAAGTCCTTTTGCATCATATGGAGTTGCTGGAATAACAACTTTAAGACCAGGTTGTTGAGCAACTAATCCTTCTAAGTTATCAGCGTGAAGTTCAGGCGTATGTACTCCACCACCGAATGGAGAACGGATTGTAACTGGAGAAGTCCAACGACCACCAGAACGGTAGCGCATACGAGCCATTTGACCAGAAATTGAATCCATTACTTCAAATACGAAACCGAAGAATTGAATTTCTGGAACTGGACGGAATCCTTCTAGACCAAGGCCAAGCGCAAGACCGCCGATACCAGATTCAGCAAGCGGTGTATCAAATACACGATCTTCGCCGAATTCTTTTTGAAGACCTTCAGTCGCACGGAAAACCCCACCGTTTACACCAACGTCTTCACCGAATACTAAGACGTTTTCATCGTTTTTCATCTCTGTGCGTAATGCATCAGTGATTGCTTGAATCATTGTCATTTGCGCCATGTCTTACTTCGACTCCTTCTCTTGATAAATTTCATATTGTTCTTCTAAATTGTAAGGCATTTTATCATACATGATAGACATTAAGTCTGTTACTTTTTGTTTTGGTTCAGCATCAGCTTTTTTGATTGCTTCTTTAATGTCTTCTTTAGCTTGATCAATTACTTCGTTTTCTTTTTCTTCATTCCATAAGCCTTTAGCTTCTAGGAACGCACGGAAACGAACTAGTGGATCTTTTTGCTCCCACTCAGTATCAAGCTCAGCTGTACGGTAGCGAGTTGGATCGTCACCAGCCATTGTATGTGGACCATAACGGTAGCAAAGTGTTTCAATTAATGTTGGACCTTCGCCACGAACAGCGCGCTCACGAGCTTCGCGAACAGCTGCATATACTGCTAAAGCATCCATTCCGTCTACTTGAATTCCTGGAATACCTGCTGCAACTGCTTTTTGAGCTACAGTGCTTGCTGCAGATTGCTTTTCAACAGGAGTTGAAATTGCGAAACGGTTATTTTGAACAACGAAGATTGCTGGAGCTTTGAATGCACCTGCAAAGTTAATACCTTCGTAGAAATCCCCTTGTGAAGCTCCGCCATCACCAGTGTAAGTGATTGCAACTGCTTCTTTACCGCGCTTTTTAAGTCCAAGAGCAACACCTGCTGTTTGGATATATTGAGCACCGATAATGATTTGTGGAGAAAGCGCATTAAGATCCTCAGGCATTTGGTTACCTTTAAAGTGACCGCGAGAGAATAAAAACGCTTGATATAATGGAAGACCGTGCCAGATTAATTGTGGAACATCACGATATCCAGGTAAAATCCAGTCTTGTTTTTCTAATGCAAATTCAGATGCAAGTTGAGAAGCTTCTTGTCCAGCAGTTGGAGCGTAGAAACCTAAACGTCCTTGACGGTTTAAAGAAATTGAACGTTGATCTAAAATACGTGTATAAACCATACGACGCATTAATTCCACTAATTGTTCATCTGTTAAATTAGGCATTGCTGCTTCATTCACAACTTCGCCCTTCTCATTTAGAATTTGAAGCGTTTCAAATTGCTTTGAAATTGCCTCACGCTGCTTATCAAAATTTAAAACTGATTTCTTAGTTTTGGCAGCCATTCTCGTCACCTCTTCCTTTCGTTTTAAACGTTTGCAAATTTAGTGTAAAAAACTAGTATTAAAATAGTTCCTGTCTTAGAATAACCAAAAAAGGCAAGCTGAACTCATTTTGTTTTCTAGCTTCTCATTCTTTATGTATTCTTCCCCTATTTTTTTGACAAAAACAGCGTCAGAATGAAAACAAACATTTTGTTGTAACGTTTAACTGTATTAATTCCTGCCGAAGAAATAGTAATACAATTTTTTCTTTCCGAGGACTAGTTTACAACAACTATAAAGAATTCGTCAATCTATTTACATCAACATTTTCTACCCTTTTTATTTCCAACTTCCTCTTTCAAAAAACATCCCCTTCTGTACTAATACAACATTGTTTGCTGTACTATTATAATAGTCTATTCAAC
The DNA here is from genome assembly GCF_900177535.1 of Priestia filamentosa. Classification (NCBI taxonomy): domain Bacteria; kingdom Bacillati; phylum Bacillota; class Bacilli; order Caryophanales; family Bacillaceae; genus Priestia; species Priestia filamentosa. The sequence continues at coordinate 163,328 of NZ_FXAJ01000003.1, read as the reverse complement.
AGACAATGCTCATTACACAGCGGAACGTAATCTCGGCAAAATTCAGGTTATAGCGACAAAATGTACTCTTGTGTATTGTTCACGTAGTTGTTTTTTCCTTTTTTTCCTTCGTGTTATATAAAAGGAAATTCTCTATTTTTTAAGATGTCTTTTCTTTTTAAAATTTTTTAATACTTATATTTTTTTTAAAAATGCAAGCTTATTTTCTCTCCATAGGCAGCAACCTACACCACATAGAGCATTTGTCATAATGTATAGTAATCCGGTTTTAAACACCATTTTTTAAAGTCGGTAAAGGGATTTAAAAGGAGGAAACGAGATGTACGGTTATGGGGGACATGACTGCTGTGGTTATGAAGGATATAGTTATGGTGGAGAATGTGGAACAAATGATGGGTTTGTTTTAATTGTTGTTCTATTCATTCTATTAATTATTGTTGGGGCTTCTATATTCTGTTAATTAAATTACAAAGGAGGATGTCTAAAACGGCATTCTCCATTTTTATCGACTTTGAATGTATGCTTTAAAAGGAAGTTGTTACATAATTAAATTGTCAATGTTATAATAGTGTCTTGAGTAAAGGAGTGTGGAAAGATGATTACAATGAATGATATCGTTCGAGACGGACATCCAACGTTAAGACAAGTTGCTGAAGAAGTTCAGCTTCCAGCTTCAGAAGAAGATAAGCAAACGTTACAAAGTCTGTTGCAGTACGTTATTAATAGTCAAAACCCTGACACTGCTGAAAAATACGGGCTTCGTCCTGGTATTGGACTAGCAGCGCCACAAATTAACGTTCCAAAGCGAATGATCGCTGTTCATGTGACAGATGAAAAAGATAAGCTTTACAGCTACGCATTGTTTAATCCAAAGATTGTAAGCCATTCTATTGAGCAGACCTATCTTTCAGGTGGAGAAGGCTGCCTTTCTGTTGATGAAGAGATTCCTGGATATGTTCCTCGCTACAAGCGTGTGACGATAACAGGAACAAATATTAATGGAGAAACGGTGAAGCTCCGACTTAAAGGTCTTCCTGCCGTCGTGTTTCAGCACGAAATCGACCATTTAAATGGTGTCATGTTTTATGACCATATTAATAAGGAAGAGCCATTCACTGCCCCTGATGGATCAACGCCTATTGAATAAAAAAACAGCGCTGCGTTTCAGCGCTGTTTCTCATTAAAGAAGGTCAAGCATCTTCAGGCCGTGTAAAATTCCATCCTCACTTACATCTTTTGTTTCATATCGCGCTGCTTCTTTTGTCTCTGGCTCCGCATTTCCCATTGCTACTCCGTGCTCTACGTATCCAAGCATTTCAATATCATTTAATCCATCACCAAATGCGTAAACATCTTCTTTGGAAATTTTAAGAGCTTCAATTACTCGCTCAATTCCTTTCGCTTTTGAAGCTCCGCTTGGTAAAATATCTGTTGAAACAGGATGCCAGCGTACAAATTTAAAAGCATCAAACTCTTCTTTATACTGTTTTTCTTCTCCAGCTTCACAAAATAAAAGAGCTTGGTAAATCTCACGTGTTAAAAAATAGTCTGGGTCATGCTGTGGATGGGAGAATTTTAATGTGCTTATACTATCCTCAATATATTGGTGATGAGGAGTATTTGCTTTCATATCGTCATGATCCATATATACGACAGGATGTTCTAAGCTAAGAGCTTTGTCTGTCAGTTGACCTAGCGCTTCACGTTGAAGAGGGTTCTTATAGAAAACTTCACCATTTAATACAATGTATTGACCATTGAAGCTTATATAAGAATCAATCTCTAACTCTTCTCTTAATTCTTTAAACATAAATGGCGCTCTTCCTGTTGCAATAGCAACTATGTATCCTTTATCTTTCAGACTTTGCACAGCGCTTTTAGTTGTCTGTGGCAGATTTTTCTCATGATCAAGTAAAGTTCCGTCAATATCAAAGAAGATAATTTTCTTGCTCATTCATTCATCACCTTGCTCCCTTAGTATATGATTTACCTTATGTTTCTTCTAGCTTCTCACATTAGATATGTCTCTTTCAGTATAACAAAACGCCCTTTCTTAAACAAAATACGATTGAATTCTCCAATGTTGCTAAAATAATAAATTCCCAAAATCAACCATGCGAGAAACAGGACAACCTTGCATATAATAGAAATAAACATTTTTGTCATAAGGAGTTGAATCATCTTGCTGAAGCGGCTGAAAAAACGCCTTGTACGCCAATGGAACGATATGTGGCGTCAGAAAACCATTGCCTAATTTTTTTATTTTACAGCTGCGACTTCTTCGAAGAAGTCGCATTTTTACTATAATTATTAAAACGCTTTACACGATAGATTGACTTCACGTCAAAAGACAACTAAAATATAGACACAGAGAAACTTTATGTAAGTAAGGGTATACGTTCCCTTCAGTACGGATCAATACATTCACAGAAGCTTTGAGTATCGCTTTTTCTAGAACGCCCTAGCGATATATCAAGCTTTTCATAACAGAAAATGAGCTATAATAGCCTTTTGAGTTCCCTGCGATAGGGGTATACATAATTATAAAGTTCTTTGATAGATACTATAGCTATACCTAATAAAGATGCTTCCCATTCTGCTATAATGTATTTTCAGTTAGAAAAAACATTAGATATTAGCGGATTTTATAATATTATAATAAAAAAATGATTTGAATTACGGAATTAAGGAGAGATGAAACAATGATTTTCAAAGTGTATCACCAGCAAGATCGTTATGAAGTACCTGTACGTGAGAAAACACAAACTGTTTATGTAGAAGGTGATTCTGAGCGCGACGTACGCTATAAGCTCAAAGATCATAATATAAACATCGAATTTATCCAACGTATTGAAGGTGCACATCTAGACTATGAACAACAGAACGAAGATTTTAAAGTATTGGAGTTATGATAGAAATGAAATTTGTAAAAAACAATCAAACAGCAGTGTTCGCTTTAGGCGGACTAGGTGAAATCGGGAAAAACACCTATTGCATTCAATTCCAAGACGAAATTATCGTTGTTGACGCTGGAATTAAATTTCCAGAAGATGAACTATTAGGAATTGATTATGTTATTCCTGACTATACCTACTTAATTAAAAACGCAGATAAAATTCGTGGAGTTTTCATCACTCATGGTCATGAAGACCATATTGGAGGAATTCCATACTTATTAAGAGAGCTTAATGTTCCAATCTACGGCGGAAAACTTGCTCTAGGTCTTATTCGCAATAAACTTGAAGAACATGGTTTACTTCGCCGTGCGAAACTTCATGAGATTCATGAAGATGACGTTATTAAGTTCCGCAAAACGTCTGTAACGTTCTTCCGCACAACACACAGTATTCCAGATTCTTATGGAATTGTTATTAAAACACCGAACGGTCAAATTGTTCATACAGGCGATTTTAAATTTGATTTTACTCCTGTAGGTGAACCAGCAAACTTAACTAAGATGGCTGAAATCGGAAAAGACGGAGTTCTTTGCTTACTTTCTGACAGTACGAATAGTGAGGTTCCTAACTTCACAATGTCTGAACGTCGAGTAGGAGAGAGCATTCACGATATCTTCCGCAAAGTTGATGGACGTATTATATTTGCTACATTTGCCTCAAATATTCATCGTCTTCAGCAAGTAACGGAAGCTGCTGTACTACACAACCGAAAAATTGCAGTATTCGGCCGAAGCATGGAAGCAGCAATTCAAATTGGTCAAGATTTAGGCTATATTAGCTGCCCTAAAGATACATTTATTGAACCAAATCAAATTAATCGCTTACCTGCGAACAAAGTAACAATTCTTTGTACAGGAAGCCAAGGAGAACCAATGGCAGCTCTTTCTAGAATTGCTAGCGGTACTCACCGTCAAATTCAAATTATCCCTGGAGACACTGTTGTTTTCTCTTCTTCACCAATCCCAGGAAATGCGATTAGCGTAAGCCGTATTATCGACAAGCTTTTCAGAGCAGGTGCTGACGTTATTCACGGTCCATTCAGCGATATTCATACATCTGGACACGGTGGACAAGAAGAACAGAAACTTATGCTTCGCTTAATTAAACCAAAGTTCTTTATGCCAATTCACGGGGAGTTTAGAATGCAACGCATGCACAACAAACTTGCTCAAGACTGCGGTGTAGAAGCTGAGAACTGCTTTATCATGGACAATGGTGAAGTACTTGCGCTAAGTGAAAACGAAGCATCTGTTGCAGGAAAAGTACCATCTGGCTCTGTATATATTGACGGAAATGGTGTTGGCGACATTGGAAATATTGTTTTACGTGATCGCCGCATCCTATCTGAGGAAGGCCTTGTTATTGTCGTTGTAAGCATTAATATGAAAGAATTCAAAATTGCGGCAGGCCCTGATATTATTTCAAGAGGATTTGTATATATGCGTGAATCTGGGGATCTCATTAACGATGCTCAATCACTTATTACAAAACACCTTAGCAAAGTAATGGAGCGCCGTACAACACAATGGTCTGAAATTAAAAATGAAATTACGGACACTCTTTCTCCTTTCTTATATGAGAAAACAAAACGTCGTCCAATGATTTTACCAATTATTATGGAAGTGTAATAAAAAAAGACCCTGGATATCCAGGGTCTTTTTTTATGAATCACTAACAAGACGGTTTTCAAAACGATTAATATCCACATCAGCTCCAATAACAATTAAAATGTCTCCTTGACGAATTGTTTCAGATGCTTGAGGAGATACAATGATGTCATGGTTACGCTTGATAGCGACAATGTTAATACCGTACTTAGCACGGATGTCTAAATCAATTAAAGAGTGTCCATCTATCTTCTGGCCTGCTACAAGTTCTACAATACTATGTTCTTCTGATAGCTCTAAGTAATCAAGAACAGTGTTTGACATAAGGCTATTGGCAATTCTTCTTCCCATGTCTCGCTCAGGATGCACAATTCGGTCTGCTCCAATTTTAGAAAGCACTTTTTCATGGTATTCGTTTTGTGCTTTTACCGTAATATGCTCTACACCAAGCTCCTTTAAAATGAGTGTTGTTAAAATACTTGCTTGAATGTTATCTCCAATTGCCACAATGACATTTCCAAAATTACGAATTCCTAAACTTTTCAAGACATTCTCATCTAGAGAATCTCCAATAACAGCATGTGCAGCAATGTTGGCATATTCGTTTACTTTGTCTTCATCAATGTCAATTGCTAGAACTTCCATTCCTTGGTCACTTAATGTTTTACAAATGCTTCCTCCAAAGCGCCCAAGTCCAATAACGGCAAATTCTTTTTTCATTTTGACACCCTCCATTATGTACCGATGTATCTTATATAAATTTAGCCTATGCTTATTTACTATAAGGGAAAATAGATTAGAAAGCAAAGAAGGAATCTTCAAAAAAAAAGCGTCCAACATGGACACTTTTTTTATTATTCACTTTTTTCTATTTCGCCAAGCACGCGATTCACGCGTTTTTCAAGCATCTTCATGCCGCTTCCACCTGCTTGAAAATGACGAAGCTGACCTGTTTTATCGAAAACATAGTATGCTGGAACATATTGATTTTCAAATGAATCTGTTAGCTTATGCTCGCTGTCTACAAAAATAGGCTGTGTAATTTCATGTTCTTTGGCTACTTTTTCGATTTGTTCAATGTTAAGATCATCTTCAGAACGAGGCATATGTACAGCAACAACGTTAAGCTGATCTTTATATTCATCGCGAAACTCGTTTACTTTTGGCATTGCTTCTTTGCACAGATGGCAGCTGATAGACCAAAAGTGAATAAGTGTTGGTTTTTCACCAACTAAATCTTCTTTTGAAACTTGTCCATTTAACCAAGTTGTCGCACCTTCGAGTTCAGGCATTGGAGCACGTAATTTCATCGTCCATTTCCTCCCTATTAACAAGCAGTTCACTTGCAAATTAAGTTTAGAAAGAGGTCTAACGCTCTGTTAGACCTCCATGTCATCATGTATAAATTAAAGAGTTTCTTGACCTGGTTTCCAGTTTGCTGGGCAAAGACCACCAGTTTGAAGGGCTTGAAGAACACGAAGTGTTTCATCAACGTCACGACCAATGTTGTTGTGGTTAACAACCGCATATTGTAATTCACCTTCAGGGTTGATGATGAATAGACCGCGAAGTGCTACACCTTCTTCTTCAATTAACACACCATAGTCACGAGAAACTTGGTGGTTTGTATCAGCAGCTAATGGATAGTTAAGATCTCCAAGACCGTTATCTTTGCGATCTGTGTTAATCCACGCTAAGTGTGTATGGATTGTATCTGTAGAAACCCCTATCACTTCCGCATCAAGGTCTTCAAACTCATCGTAGCGATCAGATAAAGCCGTAATTTCTGTTGGACAAACGAAAGTAAAGTCCATTGGATAGAAAAACAATACTGTCCATTTGTCATTTTTCATGTTTTCTTCAAGACTTACTTTACCAAATTCTTTGTTAGCTAGTACTGCTTCCATTTCGAAACGTGGTGCTTGTTTACCTACCATGCGTTCTGCCATTAATAATCCCTCCAACAATATAGTTAAATGAGAATACATAGAAGTTATTCTCATTTATATCTCTTTTCAACAAGTTCAATTATAGAGTAGACAGGGTCGCCAGTCAACAGTTAATAGTTAATACTATTTTAAAATAAATTTAAATAACTGACGATTTTAATGAGCTTGTCCATATGAAACAAGCTTAGCTTTTCTCTCTTTATTTTAATACAACCCTACCCTAACTTTCCAATAATATGATTGATTCTTTTCATACTTATTATGCATGAAACTTTCGTTGACAATTCTACTTAGTAGTTTATCATGGACAAATGAGGGAAAAGGTTAAGAAGCAAATGCTGTGTCCCCTACTGTTTGGACGAGAAAGGATGATTTTATTGTTTGATGTAAATCAGTTTGATTGGGAAGGACTTTTAGTTGATGCAGGACTCATTGCCCTTAAGGTTATTGGACTATTTATTGCCTTTTATATCGTAAGAGCTATTGGCAGTCGCGTTATGAACAAAGCTTTTCAAGAAGTTGCAAAGCGCAGAAATATTTCAGAAGGCCGGTCCTTAACTTTACATAAGCTAGCCGAAAATATTTTTTCCTATGTTTTAATATTTATGCTTGTTGCCACCCTATTTGGTATTTTTGGTTTACCAATTGCAAGCTTAATCGCTGGAGCAGGTGTTGTTGGACTTGCCATTGGATTTGGAGCCCAGGGACTTGTCAGTGACGTTGTAACTGGTTTCTTTTTACTGTTAGAAAAACAAATTGATGTGAATGATTATGTAACAGTTGGAAGCTTTGATGGAATTGTTGAATCTGTTGGACTTCGTACAACACAAATTAGAAGCTTTGACGGTACGTTAAATTATGTGCCAAACCGTGAAATTACAAGCGTTAGTAATCATTCTCGAGGAAATATGCGTGCGCTGGTTGATATCGGCATTTCTTATGATGATAACATTGATCATGCAATGGAAATTATGCAAGCTGTATGTGACCGTGTAGCCGCTTCTAACCCTCTTGTTGTTGAAGGCCCTAATGTTATAGGAGTTCAAGGGTTAGGTGCCTCTGATGTAGTGCTACGCGTTATTGCTAAAACAGAAAATATGGAACAATGGGGTGTTGAACGTCAGCTTCGTAAAGAAATTAAAGAAGCGTTTGACGAACATAATATTGAAATTCCTTTTCCACACCAAGTTTATATTCACAAACACCAAGAAGGAACAGAAACATCTTCTTCTTAATGAACAAAAAAGACGTCTTGAAGACGTCTTTTTTGTTTGATGATTATTGTTGATTAATATGTTGGCTTACTTGCTGACAAAGCTCATCAGCTGTATATCCTGCTGCCGTAAGGATTGGGTTTTTTGTTGTTGTATCCATAATTCCCATCACGTTTGATTCACTTCCTGTGACAACACAGCAGTCACAGCCGTTTGCATCGTTTTCATTATGAAGCTCTACAACTTCATGTCCTTGCTGTCTTAGGGCTTCTGCCACATCTGTTAAGCCATTTTCAACACCAATTCTTGCCATCACTTTCCACCTCCTACATACACGTACTATTTCCTTAAGAGGGGAAAGTTATTCCAATATTTTAGTTTTTTCTCTTTCCTTTATAAGTTACGTAGCGGGATAGAAGAGAAATGGCTTTCTCAATTGCCTCCTCATTTGGCAGAAGCTTTGAATGATGAAGGCCATTTTCTGAATCAACACCAAGCCAAAACATAACTCCAGGAATTTCTTTTAACATATAACCAAAATCTTCTCCTGTCATTGCTTCCTTGCAGTGAACAAGGGACATTTCTTCATCTGTTTGAATGAAATCCATAAATTCTTTTGCAAGGTTTTCATCATTATATACTTGATGATACATCGCTCCGTAATCGATTGTTGCTTTGCACTCATAACCAGTTTCTATACCTTTTACAATGGCTTCAATTCGGTGTTTTACCTTTTGCATTGCTTCTGGTGAAAGAGTACGAATTGTTCCTTCAATACGCGCATTTTCTGCAATTACGTTTTGAACTGTGCCACCTGTAATTTTACCAACAGTAATAACTGCACTATCTAGTGGATCTACATTACGCGCGACAATGCTCTGTAACTGTGTTACTAAAGAACAAGAAGCAACAACCATATCATTTGTAAGATGTGGATATGCAGCATGTCCACCGCGCCCCTTTAAATCAATAAAAAGCTCTGACGTGTTAGCAAACAAAAGGCCTGGTTTCGTTGCAACCGTTCCAACAGGATATTCAGGAGCAATATGAAGAGCAAGAATAATATCTGGTTTCCATTCTAGCATTTCTTCGCTCTTTAGCATTGGCTCTGCTCCACCTGGTCCTTCCTCTGCTGGTTGAAAAATAAATACCATATTATCCTCAATTGGATTTTCAACAACATATGTAAGAAGACCCAACCCAATGCTCATATGAAAATCATGTCCGCATGCATGCATATTTCCTTCATGTTCTGAAGAAAATGGTAGATTGGTTTCTTCTGTAATTGGTAAACCATCAATATCTGCTCTGTATCCAATCGTTTTTGCCGGATTTGTTCCTTTAACACGTACGAAAAGCCCTGTTTTCCAAGGTTTGATTTCGACCCTTCCACCTGGAAGAGTTTGCAAATACGTCAGTAAGTAGCGCTGCGTTTTAAATTCTTGAAAGCCAAGCTCAGGGATTTTATGTAGATCACGACGAATTTTTATAAACTGATTCATGTCTCAACATCCTTTAATATAAAATGGCGACGAAAATAAACAGAAAGGAAAGCGTGGCAAATAAGCATACCACGCTTTCCTTCTTAAAATGAGCTTCTTCTAACTCTTATTTAGTTTTCCTCGTTAAGTTGACGAAGCTCTTGTTTGATTTCAGTTTTTGATTTTGTTTTTTCATCAATTTTCTTAATTACGCGTGCTGGAGTTCCAGCTACAACAGAAAATGGAGGAACATCTTCAACAACAACAGCTCCTGCTGCCACAACAGAACCTTCACCAACTGTTACGCCTTCAAGAACAACTGCATTTGCTCCGATTACAACGTCGTCTTCAACAATAACCGGTTTTGCTGAAGGAGGCTCAATAACGCCAGCTAAAACAGCACCAGCTCCAATGTGACAGTTCTTACCTGTCGTAGCACGGCCACCCATTACAACGTTCATGTCAATCATTGTACCTTCGCCGATTACACAACCGATGTTAATAGAAGCACCCATCATAATAACGGCATTATCCCCGATTTCAACTTGGTCACGAATAATTGCACCTGGCTCAATACGTGCTTTCACACCTTTAAGATCTAATAAAGGAATAGCAGAGTTGCGGCGATCGTTTTCTAATACGTAGTCTTCGATTTTTCCTTCATTGCTTTCAAGAACTGTTTTAATATCTTTCCACTCACCAAATACAACGCCTGTATTGCCTGTAATGAAAGCCTTTGAAGCGCCAAAGTCAATTGACTCTAGCTCACCTTTCACATAAACTTTCACAGGTGTTGATTTTGTGCTGTTTTGAATAAATGAAATAATTTCATTTGCATCCATCATTTTCATCCTTAGTTCCTCCTTAAAATGCTTATGTATTTGTTTAATGTAACAAATCCGACCTAAGTTGACAAGCTTTATTCACTTCTCTTAAACCTAGAATGTGTTAAGGTGAACATTCTTTCCCTTTGCTTAATGAAGAACAAACATATCTTTTTTGCATCCAACATATTTGCTTTCATACAACCCTGCTACCATGAAATCTTGTTCACCATTTGCCACACGGAATCCGTGTCCTTTAACAGTTTCACACTGATGAAGAGCACTGTTATAAACATCAACAGAATAAATATTAGAGAATCCTTGTCTATTTTGAGTAGATGATGCATAAATTTCACCATTATGTTCTGATAAATCTAAATAGCAAGACTCTGTTCCAGGGCTCTTACATTCTTTAAAAACCCATCTCTCCATTGTAAGGATTGGCGTATATTCAATTTTCCCCCTTCTTCCTTTACTTGATCCTTTTGCAACTACTAAATAGCTATCATTTAAAGTAAGAAGAGATGAAATCATCGCTTTTTCCTCCTTGTTAATATGTGTGAGACTTCCTGTTTTTAAACTATACATCCATATCCCACCGTACAGGCTATGAATCTGGGTTCCAATAAACAGAAAATGACTTGTAATACAGAGTGAACGAATCGTTGGCTTGTTCTTCAGATTCTCAAAAGGCTTAATTGTTCGCCAAGAAGCACCCGCATTCTCTGAAAGGTAGATCGTATGCTGACCATGAGTAGCGACGATGTTCTCGTCGCTACCTGTAATAGACCATACTCTTGCTTTTGTTGGTAAGTGCGCAAGGTTCCACCTTTCTCCACTATCCGTTCCTTTAATCATTGTGCCATCGTCGCCAACTCCAAAGAGATTGCCACCGACTTTTTTTAAACTTAAAATGCGATTTCCAATTGTTAGCACTTTCTTAAATTGACCGTTATAAAAACGATAAATTCCTTCTCCTTTTACAGCTAAGTAATAACTCCCTTCTCCATCGTATACAACAGAGGTAGCTCCTTTATGAAACATGGGAATCCACTTTTCCTTTCTCTACCCATTTCAAAAAGTTTCTAGCAAATGTTTGGCATTCCAAAATCTGCTCATCTGTTTCTGGATAAAGCTCGATTTTCAGCTTTTCAGAGAAGACGTCGCCACCTGCTTCTAAAGCTCGATCTGCAAATAAATTTACAGCTTCACAATACTGAGGATAGTCTCGATCACCAGAGCCAAAGCAGCCAATTTTCTGACCTTGTAGCGTACCCTTCTCAAGCTCATCGTAAAAATCTTCTGCCTCATATGGTAAATCTCCATCTCCCCATGTATAAGAACCAATTAAAATATTGTCATAGTTTTCTATATCTTCAATAGATATCTCATCCATAAATGCGTAAGAAACATTTTGTCCTTCACTTTCCAATGTTTCTTTTAATAACGTTGCGATATCTTCTGTATTTCCCGACATACTTACAAATGTAATAAGCGTACGGCTCATTTCCATCACCTCTTGTAATTGATAATGATTATCATATGTTCATATTATTGAAAATGATTATCATTGTCAACATTATTTCTTTATTCTTTCCTTCTATAAAAAAAGCTTGCCTGTTATTTAGGCAAGCTTATACATCTCTATATTCTGATATTACTTCTAAAAAAGCTTGTACTTGCTTTAACTGAAAGGAAGAGTCATAGCCAAGAAGCCACGTATCTCTTGCAATAGGCTTTCCTTTTTCGTCTAACAGTGGAAGCTTATAAACAGAGTCATCTTCTTCCTTTAGAGATACAGAAGGTAATATCGCATACCCAATTCCATGTAAGGCCATTTGTTTACACGTTTCAATCTGGTCTACCACAATTGTTCTCTTTGGACTCGTTTGAAATTGAGTATGCCACCAGTCCTGAATTTCTTGATAGTACGTTGAGTCGCTTTTAAATTGGATAAAAGGTTTTTCTGTTTTTAAAACATCTTGGAATTCTTGAATTTCTGTATCAACAAGATAAAGCTGATCTGTAAGAAGGTACTCTTTAACTCCCTTCCAATCAGGGTTCCCTCTGATGATGCCAAGATGCACGCTGTCATCATACACATATTGCAACATTTCACTACTCCAGCCTGTTACAAGCGAGATTGTCACGTGTGGATATTTTCTTACAAATTCTTTTAGTACATTTGGAAGCCAGTGCTGACCGATAATGGATGCAACAGCAAGCTTTAATGTTCCATGGACTTCTGTTTGCAAAGAGCCGAGCTCTTCTTTTACTTTTTCTTCTTTCTCGACCATCTCAGTTGCAAACTCAATAATTTTTTCTCCTGCTGGTGTAAGGGCAAGTCCTTTTTGTGAGCGTATAAAAATTTGAGCTTCCCAAGCCTTTTCAATTGTTTGTAAACGCTGTGAGAGCGCCGGCTGTGAAACGAAAAGCCGCTGAGATGCTCTGCGCATATTAAGCTCTTGTGCTAACACAACGAGCATTTTACATTCAACAAGCTGCATAATTCCCCTCAATTTCTTTTGTTTTTATTTATTATAGTCTTTCAACTAATTTTTGAACATATAAAAGCAAAAAGACAAGCGAATACGCCTTATTCGCTTGCCTTTCTTCACTCTATCATTCTGTATTATATGTATTGCTATGATAATTCTCGTAAACGACTATATAAAGAAGCAATTTCTTGATATTGCTTTGTTTCTACTGTTTTTAATCCATGTTCAATATCTACAAGATGACTGCTTACAACCTCTAGCGCATATCCTTGTTCAAATAATATATGAAGTAAAAGCTGCTCTTCTTCCTTTGCAAGCGAAGCTGTCGCCTTCATTCGTCTCCCCCCTCTCTTATCCTATATATAAAAGTCTAAAAGGTCTATATCGCTCTGTCAATATAACATCTTGGCATTTCATTCCTCTTTTCCTGAGCTCTTTCTACATTTTTCGACGCATACAAAAAAGAGCCAAAACAAATGTTTTCGCTCTTTTTAAACTTTATGAAAAAAGATAACATATAACCTTTTTTTCACAAAAAGCTTTTTTAAAATATTTCTTATACAAGTTGAAGTAAATCAAAGATTTCAATTGTGATAATATCAATATTATCGAACTCATACGTTTTAGGCTTTTCACCTTTGTTGAATACTTTTAATTCAAAAAGGTCCCCTTTTGCTTCATATGTAACGCTACAGATGCGCTCTCCGTTTATTTCAAAAAAGCGCTGTGGCTTTTCAAGCGTTTCTGTTTGGTTTTTTAAGCTTTCTAAACGGCTAATAATCGCTTTTAATTGTGACATTTTTAAACTCCCTTATGTTTATTTATTGTTATTCATTATCGTTTGGCAGAATACGAACAGTCATTCTTCTTTTCATTCCACCTATAACGGTGCTAAGCTATGATAACATGTACCACATTAAAAATCACCTTAAGGAGGAACAAAAATGAAAAAAGTAGAATTATACACTCAACAAGATTGCCCACCATGTCACATTGTAAAACAGTTTTTAACACATCACAACATTTCATTTATAGAATTTGATATAAAGCGTGATGCAAAAGCGCGAAAACACATGGTAAATACGTTAGGCTCTTTTTCTACTCCAACCGTTGTTGTAGAAGATGAGGTTGTGACTGGCTTTAATATTGAAAAACTTGAACAGCTTCTATTATAAACAGTATTACCCTTATTATGAAACAGAAGACTATAAAATATAAAATCCCCTTACCTAAAAAGGAAAGGGGGGACATTTATAAGAGCGCATCTTTTTCATATAAGTAATCATAAGACAAGTCTATAAACAAATACTGTGCTTGACCGAGCGGGAACGAAAACGTACGAACGGTTTCACCTACTTCAATATCGCTGTACAAGTCTGAAAGAATTCCGCGCTGATTCAAGCTCATTTTCATTACATTTTCTAAAAAATAAGGACGCCAGCTCCAGTTTTTATGAAGGTATTCAGGCTGAAAAATCCATTCTCCTTCTCTTTTTAATCTGTTCCCTGAAAGCTGAAAACCATTTTCATCGCAAACATACATCCGAAAGCACATTTTATCAAGCTCCTCACACATAAAAGCTAAAAGCTCGTCATATGTTTCGTAATGTTTATGCTTAGATAACACATCTTCGACTTTTCGATGAATTTTATTTGTTAATTCATGAAGAAAACGTAACTTCTTTTTTTCATGATTAATAAACATTTCAAATTGGTTTTTTAACTTTTCTTTTAAAATCCCTTGCTCAACTCGTTTTCTTTCTGGTTTATGTAAGTAAAACCCTTGAAAATACCTTCCTCCATTTCGCCATGCATATTGGAGCTGGAAAGAAGATTCAATATCTTCATAAAGAAGGGTTGCTCCTATCTTATGAGCAAGCATTGAAAGAGAATATAAAACATCGCGGTACGACTGTGGAACAGATGTTTTTAGAAGCATATGTAAATCAACTTTTAAAATATCTGGCTGAAGCAAACCAATACGGTCTAAGTTACTTCCTTCTTTTCCAATATTGTCTACAGCAAGTTTGATACCATATGTACGATAGTATAAAAGTAAATGCTGAAGATGATCAATCTCTCCTTCGAAATTATGTTCCGTAATTTCCATCACAATACGAGAAAGAGAGAGTCCTTTTTCTTCATACGTTCTTAAAATTGAAAGAAGCTCTTCTCCGTGATCAAGCATTAGCAAGTTCGGGTTTTGATTAAAAAACAACAGATAAGGCTCTTCACTTTCTACAGCATCTTCCAGAGCTTGCACAATAATTGATTTTTGTACTTCATTTCGATATTCTTCTGGAATTGTTTGGTCATAAAAAAAAGACCCTAAGCTTACAACCTCACCATTGTTATCAAAGCGAGCTAATGCTTCATAACCAACAACTCGGTGTTCATCCGCACTAAATATAGCTTGGTAATAAGGGAAAACTTTGTCCATGTTTGTTAGGATGTCAAGTGGATCCATTATGAACACCTCCTTTAGTTTTAATGTTAACAAATAGTATAATATGAGTTTTATATTTGCGCTAGTATATTATCTCACCATTTTTCATTTTTTAAGAAAAAATTGAAAAATAAAAATAAACAATTATCTTCTCTATCCTTATGTAAATATCCTACATCTAAATAAATAAAAAACAAGGTGTGTTAGTAAAATGAAAAAGATAACGAGAAGAACCTTTTTAAAAGGAAGCGGTGCTCTTATACCATTTTTAATAAGTGGTTTTGGGTATATGTACATTCGCTATATTGAACCTTTTTACGTGCACACGGTTTTTAAGACCCTAAGCTCAACAACAATCCCTAAGGAACTTAGTGGAAAAAGAATCGTTCAATTTAGCGACATTCACCTTAGTTCAACATATACACTAAAAAAGCTTCGTAGACTTGTTAAACAAATAAATTCTCTCTCTCCTGATCTTGTCTTTTTTACAGGTGATTTAATAGATGCTCCGCAGCAATACAAAGAGGCTGGAGAAATTCCCCCTATTCTAAAACAAATTAGAGCCCCTCTTGGGAAGTTCGCTGTTTATGGAAATCATGATCACGGAGGATTTGGAACTAATTTATACGAAGAAATTATGAAGAAAAGCCATTTTCAGCTTTTAAAAAACAGTTCTGTACGAATTGAAGGGAGTGACGAAAAAGCACTCGTAATCTACGGACTTGACGATGTGATGCTCGGTAAGCCAAATCTTGCTCAAACGCTCCAGAATGCTTCTCAAGACTTTTTCTCTATTGTCCTTGTTCATGAACCAGATATCGCTCCAGAAGTAGCACGCTACCCAATTAACCTTCAATTATCGGGTCACACACATGGTGGACAGATACAACTGCCTTTTATAGGGCCTATTGTTACTCCTCCATATGGCACTAATTATGTAGAAGGGCTTTATACAGTTCAACATGCAGCAATGAAACTTTATGTAAATCGAGGTTTGGGAACAACTCGTCTTCCTTTTCGTCTACTTGCTCCACCAGAACTCACTATCTTTACACTGAATCATATACGTCCATAAAGAACAGGCTCATTATTGTTCATCTTGTCATACACTGCTAAGGACTAGAGTTTATGAGGAGGAATTTCACTATGCAATATTATCCACCACACTACTACCGTAATCAGCCAGATGAACGCTTTTTCTTCGGTGCTCCGTTTCTAGGCGGGCTTGCTGGAGGATTGTTAGGTGGATTGACTATTGGCGCAATTGGCGGAGCATATCGACCACCTTTTTATGGACCAGGACCTTTCTATGGGCCAGGACCTTTCTATGGGCCACCTGCTCCATATTATGGAGGCTATCCTTACTATCGTTAACTAAACTTGTTGTTTTAAGATAAAAAGCCCCCAAACTCCCGTTTGGCGGCTTTTTTAGCTATTCCTCATCTTCTCCTACCCTATAGGCAAGCTGAAATAAGGTTTGCTGGCTATCTATAATTGGTTCACCTTCAGCTCTTTTTACATAATGGTACGTTCCATCTGGAGATTGTTCACGCGCTTTTACATTATCGCTCATCATAATTTGCATCCATTGGGTGATACGCTGCTTCAAATGCCCGCTAAAAATTGGAAACATAATTTCAACACGTTTTTCCATATTTCTCGTCATTAAATCCGCAGAAGATAAGAAAAACTTTTTCTCTCCGTTATGGTGAAAATAATAAATGCGTGTATGCTCCAAGAAACGCCCCACAATACTTCTCACTGTGATGTTTTCGCTTACGCCTTTAATACCAGGTCGAAGGCAACAAGTCCCTCGTACAATTAAATCTACTTTTACACCTGCATTTGAAGCTTCATAAAACTTCATAATAAGTACTTTATCTGTTAGAGAGTTCATTTTAGCAACAATATGCCCATTTTTGAACTGATGGTGATAACGAATTTCTTCTTCAATTAAATGAATAAAATCTTTACGAATATCATATGGAGCGACAGAAAGGTGATTATAATTTGGTTTTTCGGTATACCCGCTTAGATAGTTAAAAAAGTTAGTCGCATCAATCCCAATGCGATGGTTCGATGTAATAAGACCTGCATCTGTATATATTTTAGCTGTAGCATCATTATAATTGCCCGTACCAAGGTGGACAAACCGTTCAATGCGATGATTTTTTTTACGTACAACAAGCGTAATTTTACTATGTGTTTTAAGGTATGTCATACCGTAAATTACATGACAGCCTGCCTTTTCGAGTTCCTTTGCCCATTGCACATTATTTTCTTCATCAAATCGAGCTTTGAGCTCTACAAGTACTGTAACCTGTTTGCCTTTTTCAGCTGCTCTTTTTAAAGCATTAATAATTGGCGAGCCGCCGCTGACACGATACAATGTTTGCTTAATTGCTAATACATCGTCATCATCTGCTGCATCGTTCACAAAATCGACTACAGGTTCAAATGATTCGTATGGATGATGAAGTAAAATATCACGTTCTAATGCTTTTTCAAAAATATTTTCATTATAATACAAATCACGAGGAGGTTGAGGAATGAGCGCTTCATAAATTAAATGATCATGCGTCATTGATACAGTTTTATAAAATGAGAATAAAAATGTTAAATCAAGCGGTGCATTAATGCTATAAACATCTTTATTGTGGACTTCAAGTTCTTTTTTTAAGTAATTTAAAACATGGTGATCATACTGTTCTCCTTTTACTTCCAATCGAACAGCAGCTCCCCACTTTCGTTTCCGCAGCTCTTTTTCGATTTCCCGTAGAAGATCTCTTGCTCCCTCTTCATGAATGGTCATATCGGCATTACGAGTAATTCGGAATTGTGTAACACTCTTAACTGTAAAACCTGTAAAAAGCTTGTGAATATAAAAAGATATAACGTCTTCTAAAAAAATAAATAATCGCTTATGTTCAGATTGTGTAGGAAGTTCAATAAAACGATCTAGCACACTCGGAACTTGAACTAATGCAAGTTTTCCTGTTGGAAGAACCATTTCTTCATCCTCTGATTCTCCTTGCTCTAATACAATAGCTAGGTTTAGCGTTTTATTTAGAAGCATTGGAAAAGGTCTATAAGCATCAACAGCCATAGGAGTTAAAACAGGAAAGATTTGCTCATCAAAATGATTTTCTAAAAAAGCTCTCTGCTCTTTTGTTGCTTGACCCATTGAAATAAAGCTTATTCCTTCTTCTTCTAGTAATGGAATGAGCGAATTGTATGTTTCAGACTGGATACTTACTAGTGAATGATTCTTTTCAGCAATTTTTGAAAGCTGCTTTTTAGGCGTGAGCCCTGCTTTATTTTCTGGTTTGTTGAAACCTGCTTTCACTTGGTCTTTCAATCCTGCTACTCGAACCATAAAAAACTCATCAAGGTTAGAGCTAAAGATAGCAAGAAATTTCAAAGATTCTAGAAGAGGATTATATGTATCCATCGCTTCTTCTAATACCCGTTCGTTAAAAGCGAGCCAACTTAACTCACGGTTGTTGTAATATTCAGGATTCCCTAATCCTTCTACCTTGTTATTTGCACTTAATAGTTCCACAGTTTTTTACCACCCTTACTATTTCTCTATCTCTTTATATAAGGAGCGTAGAAAGAATTATCATCTTATTTCAAATTACCACTCAATTGTTAAGCTAATGTAAATTTTCTGTTAACATTCTTTAAATTTTAAAGAATAATTCCTTTTTTGTCACATAATGTTAAATGAACGTATTTCTTTTAGCGCATATAATAATAAATCTCAATAAGGTCTTTAGGCCTGCAATCTCCTTTTACAATTACAAAAAAAGCCTCTTTATCCAAGGAGACTTTTTTAATATGTTTAAACTTCTATTTTGTTTACAAATTCAAGCTTTAAATTTCTTTTAATTACTTTTTCTAAATGTTTTTTTTGTTTTTCTGCTTGATATTCTTCCGCTCGATATTCATCCCTGCAGCTTATATAAAGCTCAACTGTATTGCCGTTGTCTTGTTTTACCTTTATCTCTTCAACAATATTTCGTTTTGTTGCATTTAAGCTATAAGAGAATTTAAGAAGAGCTCCTAAAAAGCGCAGTTTCCTTTGCTCATCTTTTGTAAACCATCGTCCATAAGGCTCCATATATTGTCTAAAAACACCCTTGCCTTTATACGATGAAACAAAAGCAAGTTTCAACCGATCTCGGTGACGTACCCCCTCAATCGTTCTATTAGCTATAATGTTAAATGTATGCTGACTGCTTGATTCAGAATCAATATATTGACCAAAGTGAAATAAGTAAGCGCCACGCTTAAGCAGCAGCCAATCTTCTTCCTCCCATGATAGTTGAAGTACTTCTTTTAAAGAGTCTAACATGCTCATTGCAATCGTAAGCACCTGCTTAGCGTGCTCTGTATCAATTTCAAAATCATAAATAAGGGCTTGAAAACTTTCACGGGCAACATGCGGAAAAGATTCAATATTAAGAGGTCTCATAATTTCATCAAAAAATACCCCTTCACGCAGCCCTTTTCTACTCAACATAAATAAAGGCGCATCTGAATATTCACAAATTTGTCTAAATACCTCAATTGCTGGAAGGATCGTATCTGCTCGATCTTTTGAAAGTCCGTCCATTCCTTGTAACTGTTCATAGGAAAGTGGACAAAGTTTTTGGCTAACATATGTAATATCCTCAGGCTTCATTTCATATTGATGAAGTCCTCCTAGTGGATAATTTGTAAAGCTTTGATGAAGCTGTGCAGCATTTCTTGCACTTCCTCCAATAGCTATTATGGGAAGTCTTCGAGAACGGAGCCATGGAATTTCTTCAAGCTGACTATGAAGATAATTTTTCATTTCTTCGTACTCAGCAACAGTTGGAACATCTCCTTGAACAAAATTTAACTTTAAGGAAAGAGCTCCAAACGGAAAACTATGAAACTCAACGAGCTTTCGATTTTGGAAATACGTAACTTCAGTACTTCCCCCTCCAATATCAATTGTAATACCTTCTGTAATTTCAGTTGAATTAATAACAGCTAAAAAACCATAGTATGCTTCCTCAAATTCCGTAATTACATTCATATGAAAGTCCGTTTCAAGCGCAACTCTCTTTTTTATTTCTTCAACATTCTTTGCTTGGCGAACAGTTGCTGTTGCTACACATTTTACATGGTTTAAATCATGATGTTTTGTAATCGATTCAAAGCTCTGCAGTGTATTCAACAAAACAGAAATACCCTCTTCTGTTAACACGTTTTCTTTATTGAGATAATTTCGTAACCGAGCTACTATTTTTATATTTTCAATTTCTTTAAATCTTAAGCCTTGATTATGCTCATAAATGACTAATCTCATTGTGTTTGATCCAATATCAATCATTCCATATTTTGTTTTCAACGTTTCTTCTACACCCTTTACCATTTGTATTCTTTATCTTCCCTCACTAAATCGTTCAATTGAAAAGAAACTTCCAAATCTGGAAGTTTCTTTTTTATTTATGTTCATTTTAGCTGAAGTTTTCAGAGGAGACAACTATATTATCCTTTACCAGCTTGGAAACCCGGATAAAGTGTCATGCCTCCATCTACGTGTAAAGTTACCCCTGTTACATATTTTGCTTCTTCTGAAGCAAGAAAAGCAGCAATTGAGGCTACTTCTTCTGATTCTGCTACATATCCCATTGGAATAAGCTCAACTACGCCTTTTTTCTCTTCTGGATCTGAGAACTTTTCAGCATTGATTGGTGTATTAATAGCTCCTGGACCAATAGCATTTACACGAATTCCTTTTGGTGCATATTCAAGTGCCAGCGTTTCCGTCATCATACGAATTCCGCCTTTGCTTGATGCATAGTGAACAAAATGAGGCCAAGGAATTGTATCATGAACGCTTGACATGTTAATAACTGTACCTTTTTTGTCATTTTTAACCATATAATCAATGGCATTACGAGCGCACATAAATGTTCCAGTTAAGTTTACTGAAATAACTTTATTCCAATCTTCAAGCGACATCTCATGTGATGGAATTTCTTTTTGCACCCCAGCATTGTTCATCATAACGTCGAGTGATCCGAATTCAGATATTGCCGTGTCTATCAGCTTTTTCACATCTTCTTCTTTAGAAATATCCGCTACAACACCTGTTGCTTCTCCACCCGCTTTTTTCACTTCCTCCACCACTTCTGCTAAAGCCTTTTCGTCATTTGGTCCGTTTACGACAACCTTCATTCCTTCTTGTCCAAAACGAACAGCAATAGCTCGTCCAAGACCTGAAGTACTTCCTGTTACAACAGCTACTTTTCCTTTTAAGTCATTGTACATCATGATGTCCTCCTTCTATTTCGTAAATCCTAGCATAACTCCGCCAACGATAATTAAAATGGAGCCAATAATAACAAATACCATTTGTGTTTTAGTTTTCTTCTCACCAAGGAAGAATATTCCTCCTAATGTAGAAATAATAATTCCTGTTTGCGATAAAGAGAAGCTTGTTGCTACACCAACAAGCGGAATGGATAATAGTAATGCAAGGTTTCCTGTACTCCACCATACTCCTGTGAAAATATTTCGCCATGTGTATTTATTATATGGTTTATGTTTAAGAGACATAATGAAAGCTCCTACAACCATTCCTATTGACTGAGGTAGAATAGCTGTCCACCCGTCAATTTCAAACCACCGGATAATAACAACATATGCGACATATCCCACTGTTGAAAGAAGGAGAATAAGCAGTCCTTTTGTGAAATTAGACTTCCCGTTTCCTTCGCCGCCATTTGCTGACTTATCATAAGAGTTACAAATGGCTCCAATGATAATCGCAACGAGGGCAATGATTCCTATTGTTAACTTTTTCCCTGTATCCCATTCCCCAAAAACAAGCACACCAAACAATGATGTTCCAACAAGCTGCATTCCAGTTGAAAGTGGAACTGTTTTAGATACACCGAGATATTCAATGGAACGGAACTGATTCATTTGTCCAATTGACCAAAAAACTCCTGAAATAAAGCCAATAGTAAAAATAAGCGTTGTAAATTCTGGAGTAGTGAAAAAATATACGACAATAGAAAATAAAAGGGCGCCTATTGTTGTCCCGAGAACCTGACTATAAGGTCCTCCTCCTAACTTTTCACTTAGGAAAACAAGGCTTCCCCACGTAATAGCAGGTATAAGAGCAACAAGAATATCTAACATAAGTTCACCTTCTTTTCTTAAGGTTTTAAAATTCAAGCTGAAATTATTATGTGAAGTGTGCTAACCTTTTATGTACAATGTTGCAAAATTAATAAGAACGGCTATAATAGAGGAAAATGTTTAAAGGACAAGGAGTGAAAATATGTCTGCTCATGAACAAAAGACATTTTCAACATTGCAGCTTGCACAGGCTCTCTTTACTGTAAATCGCCATGCGAAAACAGCTACAGATCCTAAATATCTTTACATGCTAAAAAAACTTGGCTTGAAAAAGCTAATCTCTGAAAAGAAAGCCAAAAAAGAAGGCCTTCATTTTTCTCCCAACCCTAAAAATAGTCAACAGCGTTCAGATTTACTTGTTTCGGTTGCTGACTATTACTTTCATCTTCCTCCTCAGAAAGAAGACTTTGCTACCCTGCCACATCTAGGTTTACTAGATCAACAGTATCGAAATCCACCTACTAAAATGTCGCTATCTCATGCCAAAAAAATTCTTGTAGCCTATACAGGATATGAAGAAGAAAAGAAACAGGACGAGCGCTCTCCTTACAAGAAAAAATATCAAAAGCCCGTATTCAAACCGCTCGGGAAATAAAACAAATGAAAGCTTGTTTGAACAAGCTTTCATTTGTTTTTATCTATTATTAAATTGGCTGAACGGTTGGTGAGACGCTGAAGATCAAGAAACTGCACAATCCTATCTTCTACTATGCCTATACTTTTGTTAATGTATCTTCTCTTTTTCCAAATGACGGTATCTCCATAATATCTTCCGCTCTTATCTCCAATAAACCAACTACTTCATCTACTGTAAAGACAAGAGAATGATGCTCTTGTTGAGTAAATAAAACAGTGTTTGCCTCTTCTCGTTTTTCCCCATTCCAAGCAACTCTTTTCCACTATATAATTTTAGCTCTTTTTCTCGTTCTTCTATAGCTCTTTCCCATCTTTAATTTTACAAATGGACCATAAAGGAACTGCCATATGCAAATTTTCTATTTTAAATTTCAACCAGTTATGTGTCATCATTTCTCCTCTTTTCCTTCTTCTCACTATCTCGCGTATCGGTGCTTTAAAAGCTTTATGAATAGAAAATGAAAAAACCTCTTAATTCACAGAAAACTTTGGATATAGTTCAAACGGTAGACGAACAAGCAAAAATTTCTTATACTAACTAAAGCTTATGACGAAAGTAAGGTGTTGATTTCAATGAAAGGCTCAATCGTTGTTTTCAATAAACAAAACGAGATGAGAGTTATTGAAGATATAGAAGAAGCTTTGTTGGAGGACATTCGTCGTCAAACAAAACAAGAGCATTGTCTTGTTCAATTAGATGACGGAAAAGTTGATTTGGGGTATATTTCAAATGCCTTTTTCCGTGAAGGAGAAATTCATACAGATTAATAAAAAGAGCTGTAGTCCATGGACTACAGCTCTTTCTTCTAGCGAAACCATCCTTTACGACGGAACCAGATTGTTAATACAATAGCAATAACAGCCATTAACCCCAGTAAAATGAAATAATTGTATTTCCCTTTGAGTTCAGGCATAAAAACAAAGTTCATTCCATACAGTCCTGCAAGAAAGCTAAGAGGCATGAAGATAGTTGTAATGACGGTCAACGTCATCATAATACTGTTCATTCGGTCTGAATTCATAGAAATATAGTTATCTCGTATATCGGAGGTAAAATCTCGGTTCACTTCAACAAGCTCCGTTAATTTGAGAAGGTGATCTGCAATATCTTGGAAATAAAGATGCTGTTCTTCTACATCCTTTATATGCTGAGTGCTAACAATCTTATATATTAACTCACGCATAGGAAAAATAGTTCGACGAATTTTTGTTAGCTGTCTTCTTAGCTCAAATACTTCATCAAGGATAGAGCTACGGCTCTCTTCATCATCACTTCCCTCAATTTCATTGAGACGGTCTTCGATACGATAAAGAGGCGGAAAGTAATCATCGACAATTTGGTCAATAATATCATGTACAATTTCTGTTGCTCCTCTTTGTAGCCTTTCATTTTTTCTTAATTTTGCCCACGTATTATTTATAGCTCGTACGCTTTTCTTATGGAATGTAACAACATAATTTTTCCCAAGAAAAAAGTTGATTTCCTCTGCCTGTAAACTTGTTTGCTGAAGATAATGAACTGTGAGGAATGTATACTTGTCATAGGAATCCATTTTTGGACGCTGTACATGCTCTACGCAGTCCTCAATTGATAAAGGATGGAACCGAAACTTTTTGGAAAGAAGCTTGATTTCCTCATCTGTTGGTTGATCAAAGTCAACCCAGTACCAAGCAATACTCGCTCTTCCTGTATCGCGAAGTGGTAAATTTTCTTTAAGCTCCCCCTCTTTCGTTATTCCATATACTCTTATCATAAAATGTCACGTCTTTCTTTTTTATGTATTCTAGTTTACATACCCATCACAGACTTTTTTAAAACTCTTTTCTCTTTCTACCGTTTTTATATGGTACTCTATGTATAACATTATTTCTATAAAAATGGAGGACATCGAAGTGGAGCATCTTATTAATACTAGTGTACAAAACATAAAAATTTCAGGCATCCGCCAGTTTTTCAACATGGTTGCTCACTATGAGGACGTTATCTCATTTACAATTGGGCAACCTGATTTCCCGACACCGTTACATGTTAAAGAAGCAGCTAAAAAAGCCATTGATGATAATGTAACATCCTATACACATAATGCAGGATTTATAGAACTTCGAGAAGCGGCTGCGAGCTTTGTTCATTCACGCTACAATCTGCACTACAGAGCAGAAGATGAAGTACTTGTAACAGTTGGAGCAAGTCAAGCTATTGATATTGCTTTCCGTACCATTTTAAGTGCTGGAGATGAAGTCATTTTGCCTGCTCCGGTTTATCCAGGATATGAACCTGTTATCTCCCTCTGTGGTGCTCAGCCCGTTCATATTGATACAACAGAAACAGACTTTAAGCTCACTGCAGAGCTGCTTAAAAAGCATATTACACCAAACACAAAAGCCATTATTTTACCTTATCCATCAAACCCTACAGGTGTGACTCTTTCACTTGAAGAATTACAAGACATTGCAACTCTTTTAGAAAAGCACGATATCTTTGTAATTTCAGATGAAATTTATAGCGAACTTACTTTTTACGGTAATCACGTTTCAATCGCTTCTATTCCTTCAATGAGAGAAAAAACGATTGTCATAAATGGAGTTTCGAAATCACATTCAATGACAGGATGGCGCATTGGCTTTTTATTTGCTCCTGCTCAGATTACAAAACATATGATTAAAGTGCTACAATATAGCGTTTCATGCGCTTCTTCTGTATCTCAAAAGGGTGCACTTGCTGCCTTAACAGAGGGAAAAGATGATGCACTGCCAATGAAGAGGGAATACAAAAAACGGATGGAATACGCCTATGAAAGACTTGTTAAAATGGGCTTTACCGTTACAAAACCAAGTGGAGCGTTTTATATTTTTCCATCTATTAAGCCTTTTCATCACGATTCACACGAGTTCGCTTTAAATCTTGTCAAAGAAGCTGGTGTTGCGCTCACACCAGGTACGGCCTTTTCAGATTATGGACAAGGATATGTACGCCTTTCTTATGCTTGTTCAATGGAACAGTTAAAAGAAGGAATAGATCGAATGGAACGTTACTTAAAATAAAAAGAAATCCTCCCCTAGTAGGGGAGGATTTCCTTTTATAATCCACCTTTATATAATCCTGCATTTTTTGAAGCGTTTTGCTTTTTCATATCTTCTTTATGTTTACGATTTGCTTTGGCACTTCCCATTTCACGGCTAAACTCAGTATCCGTTTTTGATGAGTCAAAACCTTTTTTATTTTTTTGATCTGCATCATGTTTCTTTGTGCGTTTTGCCATTGTCCTCAACTCCTTCACCATTTATTGTGGAGGAAAGCTGAGCTCTTTATCCTTGTTTATTCATACCATTTGTAAAGCACTTGAGTACCTTTATTTTCAAACCCTTGTTGTGCTAACTTTTCATACATTTCTTTCGCCATTTCAACTCCAGGCATTTTAAAATTCATCTTTTCCGCTTCATCAAGCGCAATTTTCAAATCTTTAATAAAATGTTTCACAAAAAAACCTGGCTCAAAGTCACCATTTATAATTCGAGGAGCTAAGTTACTTAATGACCAACTTCCAGCTGCTCCTGCTGAAATCGATTTTAATACATTTTCCTGCTCTAATCCTGCTTTTTTAGCGTATGCAACTGCCTCACAGATACCGAGCATATTAGAAGCGATAGCAATTTGATTGCACATTTTAGTATGCTGTCCTGCACCTGCTTGTCCTTGTAAAAGAACATTTTCTCCTAGCGCTTTCAGCATTGGAGAACACGTATCAAAAACTTTCTCATCTCCACCAACCATAATTGTTAACGTAGCATTTCGAGCACCGATGTCTCCTCCTGACACAGGAGCATCAAGCGTATAAATCCCTTTTTCTCTTGCGCTTCTATAAATTTCTTGTGCTAAAGAAGGTGTTGAAGTTGTAAAATCAATGAGGTAAGTGCCCGCTTTAGCATTGTTTAATAAGCCTTGCTCACTAAAATATACTTCTTTTACATCACTTGGATAGCCAACCATTGTCATTACAACATCGCACGTTTCTGCTATTTCTCTTATAGAGCACCATACGGCTCCTTCATCAATTAATGACTGCGCCTTTTCCTTCGTTCTTGTATACACAAAAAGTTCATGACCTTGATGCTGAAGATGGGAAGCCATGCTTTTTCCCATTACTCCTGTTCCAATAAATCCAACCTTATATAATTGACTCATTTTCCTCACCTCAAGTATTTTTTCTTTATCGAACACATACTAAAAACAAACTGTTTGACTTTTTGCTTGCTCCCCTTTACACTCTTTAACTTAGTTAATATTATAATTTGGAGGTTTCTCAATGGAACAAAACTTTTTTGAAGTTGTTGAAGCTCGTACATCAGTTAGAAATTATGATGCTTCACATAAAATATCAGAACAAGAACTAAAGGACATTTTAACTGCAACAGCAAAATCTCCATCTGCATGGAATCTTCAGCATTGGCATTTCATGGTATTTACAAGTGATGAAGCAAAACAGCGCCTTTTACCAATTGCTTATAATCAAAACCAAGTCACAGAAGCTTCAGCCGTTGTTGCTGTTTTAGGTGATTTAGAAGCAAACAAAAATGTAGATGATGTATATAATCCACTTGTAGATAGAGAAGCAATGACAGCGGAAGTAAAAGACATTTTAGCAGGTCAAATTAACCGTGCTTATAAAAACGATATTTTCGCTCGTGATGCAGCATTTACAAATGCTTCTTTAGCCGCTATGACTCTTATGCATGCCTCAAAAGCAAAAGGATATGATACATGTGCAATGGGCGGCTTCAATGCAAAAAACTTCGTGGAAGAATTTAAAGTGAGCGATAGATATCTACCTGTTATGCTCATTTCAATTGGAAAAGCAGCAAAAGAAGCTCACCAAAGCGAACGCTTTGACCTTGACCGTTTAACAACGTGGTTATAATGAAAAACAGTTGGACATTAGTCCAACTGTTTTTAAATGGACTTCACTGCCCCACCATCGACTAAAAATGAGCTTCCCGTCATATATGTATTTGCATCAGAGCTTAAAAACAAAACAACATTTGCAAATTCTCTAGGTTCTCCATAACGGCCAAGCGGGATGCCAGCCTTGGCTTCCTGTCCTACTTGTTCGATACTTTTTCCCTGTTTTTCAGCTCTTACTTCATCAAGATGCTCAACTCGAGCTGTTGCAATTCTACCTGGTGCTACCGTGTTTACTAAAATGTTATACGGAGCAAATTCACCTGCAATTGTTTTTGTCAATCCTACAACACCCGTGCGGAAAACATTTGATAGAAGAAGCCCCTCAATTGGTTCCTTAATAGAAGAAGAAGCGATGTTAATGATTTTTCCTCCTTTTTCTTTTAGAAGCGGAAAGAAAGCTCTAATTGACCTCACATAACTAAGAAGGTTGAGTTCAAAGGCATTGTAAAAATCTTCATCAGTTAATTCATTAAGTGTACCAGCTTTCGGTCCTCCGCTGTTATTAATTAAAATATCTAGTGAACCAAACTCCGCCTTTACTCGTTCTAAAAGGACTTCAATATCTTCAGGTTTCGTAATATCCGTTTTCTGATATAGAACACGTGACTCCCCTTTTTTTGTTAGCTCCTTACATATTTGAGCTAGCTTGTCTTCTGAGCGACTTGCAATAATAACATTTGTTCCCTCTTTCACAAATCCTTCAACAATAGCTTCTCCAAGACCTTGGCTTCCTGCAAGAACAACTGCATTTTTCCCCTTAAGTTGTAAATCCACTTTTCAACTTCCTTTCTCTTTACACATTGTCTACTTCAAATTACCATAGAAGAAAGAAATGAGCAAAATATTTTTATTATTCAATCTTTTTAGAAGGAGAATGAGAGAATGGAATATAAAAAACAGTTGCTTATGTTTCATAATAATAAGTTTGTAGAAGCAAAAATTCGCAGCTATAATGAGGATGATATTAATGTTTTAATAGCTGTCCAAAAATGTGCCTTTCCTCCACCTTTCCCACCTGATCTTCTTTGGTCTGAACAACAGCTTACAGAACATATTAAGCATTTTAAAACAGGATGTTTATGTGTCGAAGTTGATGGGGAAATTGTCGGCTCCATCACCTCACTTATTATCAACTATGATGAACATCAAGAAGAACACACGTGGGATAAAGTAACCGATCAAGGCTATATCCGTAATCACAATGAGCATGGTGATACTCTTTATGTTGTAGACATATGTGTTGCTCCTTCTTTTAGGAAGCTACAGCTTGGCAAATGGCTCGTTCATTCACTTTATGAAGTTGCTGTACATTATAATTTAAAAAGGTTGCTTGGTGGAGCTCGCATGCCACACTATTCGAAATATAAACATCTTTATTCCCCTGAAAAATACATTGAGAAAATCATAAAAGGAGAAATAATTGATCCCGTTGTAACCTTTTTATTAAAAAGTGGACGTACTCCCCTCACCGTTGTTCCTAACTACTTAGAAGACGAACACTCTTGTCATTACGCTCTTTTGATGGAATGGAAAAACCCACTATACAAAAAAGACGCTCCATCTGAAGCGTCATCTTAGTAGATCAAATCCCACATATCATCTTTTCGAGAATAAATAAGCTTCGCTTTATAACTGCTTTCTTGCTTATAAAAAGATAAATCTTGCAGAAGTTCATCTATACTGAAAAAAGAACCTACAGTATAAAGCGGAATTTGCAAATCCTTGCGCGACCTTGTCATACTTTTAAAGTCGATTAACAGGCCGTCATGTGTTAAGGTTAGAATCGTATGTGCCAAAACGGGCGGCAGCGGTGGATAATCTAAATGTTTACGAAAAAGCGGAAGGCGTTTTTTTATTAGCATTGACGTCTTTAGTGGTACAATATGACTAATCATATGCTGAATATGGGCTACCTGCTTACAGTAAACTTTATTTAACCAGCCGTCCTCTTCTGTTAAATAAACATATTCATTATTAAGCTTACGGAAAAACGGAGACGATAATGGTTTCTTATAATGTCCTAAGTAGAGCAATGCTGCCTTTTCTTCTGGTTCTAGGGAATCAAGCAAGCTTGTATCATCAATATCAATCCAGCAAAATTCACTGTATGTTCTAATGGGTTCTTTAACAAGCTCTGTAATCTGTTCCTTTTCAACATAATTCATAAACGTTCCCATATGGAAATCGCTATCTTCGTAATTATGTTTCAACAGAAGAAGATTTGACAGCTCTGTTGGGAGGGATGCAAGGAATTCCCTAAATTCAATGCCGTGCGTTAAGAAACACTTATCGTTTACGTTTCCGTTGATATAAACAAGCTCTTTTATATCATCTGGATGCGCCAATAGTAGATACCTGCCTTTTACATATATTAATTACTGAAGAGGAAAAGTGGTTATTGAACTTTCCTTATTATGATACACCGTTACTACTTTAGTTTATTTTATATAAACGACATCGATAAACGATTCATTATACTGTAAATTATTATATCGTTTCTTTCTTAATAAAGAAATGATAAATTAAAATTCTTAACCTATAAGTTAACGCACTAATCACAATATAAGCCTACATACAAAGTCTCATGTTTATACAATAAATACAGTCTACAGAAGACATTGTAAAGGAAGGAGTAAAAATGGATTTTAGACATTTGCATTATTTCACAACAGTTGCTAAGCAACAAAGTTTTACAAAGGCTGCTCACAAACTCCACGTGTCTCAGCCATCTTTAAGTAAAATGGTTAAAGCACTTGAAGATGAACTTGGGGTAACGTTAATCGACCGCTCTGGCAAACAAATTCAGCTTACAGATGCGGGGATGATTGTATACAAAGAAGCAACCACAATTTTACATTCATTATATGATTTATCTAATTCTCTTTATGATCTTATGAATTTAAAAAAAGGAAAAATAAAAATAGGGATTCCTCCTATTGTTGGAACACTCTTCTTTCCAACTATTATTAAGTCATTCCGAGATTCTTATCCCGATATCGTAATTGAAATGATTGAATTTGGGGGAGCTAAAGTAACGAAAATGGTTGAAGTTGGGGAAGTTGACGTTGGAGTTATAGTGCTTCCAATTGAAGAAAACATCTTTGACCTTACAAAACTAGCTGGAGAGCCTATGAAAGTCGTTATACATGAAGATCATCCACTTTCAGATCAGGAATCGCTCAGCTTGCTTGATTTAAAAGATGATTCATTTATTATCTTTCATGAAGACTTTGCTATGCACGACATTATTTATAAAGAATGTATCAAACACGGCTTTGCACCTAATGTAGCATATAAAAGTTCACAATGGGATTTTATTGCTGAAATGGTTGCTGCAAATTTAGGAGTCGCTCTTTTTCCAACTTCCATTTGCCGAAAACTTTATCAACCCTCTCTAAAAATTAAAGAACTAAAAAATTATATTCCTTGGCAACTTGCTGTGATTACGAGAAAAAATCGTTATATTTCTTTTGCTACTAAGACATTTATTAAGCATACTGTTGAGGCATTTCAAACGGGTCATAACTAAAACGAATACAAACTATAACATTTATATATTTTACGGATAAGCAAAATCGGGCTAAACTTAAGTTGTAACATTCCTCACACTCCGTAAATAATACGGCAATTTGCGTTAACCCTGTTACGTAAAACATGAAAAGTTTTCTCTTCTCCCAATTGGAGTCGTCTTCCTCATAGGCGGCTCTCTTATTTATTTTGGAAGCTTTTTGTAACTTATGTAATTTTTGAAATCTGGAGGTGCTTAAAGATGAAATGGATAATTATGATTTTACAGATTGGTTTATTAACAGGCATCTATATGATTGGAACATTTATATCTGATTTCTTCCACCTCCCAGTACCAGGTAGTATTGTTGGTTTAGTTCTACTTTTTATTTTATTGCAGCTCAAAGTTGTTAAATTAAGCTGGGTAGAACTTGGGGGGAGCTTCTTGCTTGCAGAATTATTGCTTTTTTTCGTTCCCGCTGTTGTTGGACTTGTTGACTATGGAGAGATGATGAAAACTTATGGCCTAAAAATTATTATTGTGGTTTCTATTAGCACATTGATTGTGATGTTTATCACAGGAGTTGTAGCGGAATATATTTCAAAAAGAAAGGAGCGCTCAATATGAGTGGATTAATCATTGCTTCAGCAATTGTTGGAACGCTTGCTGCTTATATGCTTTCCAAGCTTCTCTACAAGCGCTTTAAGACAATTATTTTTTCACCGATTGTTCTAGCTCCAGTTATTTTAATCGGAACGCTAGTTATCGGTGATATTCCGTATACTTCATATAAAGAAGGTGCAGATTCTATTAGCTATTTACTTGGTCCAGCAACCGTTGCTTTCGCTGTACCCATTTATAAAAACCTTCATTTACTAAAAAAACACGGCGTCGAAATTATTTTAAGTGTTGCAAGCGGAACGATGATTGCAATGTTCTCTTCCCTTTTGTTAGCCTTTTTGTTCCACTTTGATCACTTATTAACAAATAGTCTTGTCCCCCGTTCAATCACAATTCCGATTGCTGTTAATGTTTCACAAACCCTTGGGGGAGACCCAAGCTTAACTATCCTTTTTGTCATTATTACAGGTATTGTTGGTGCCTATGCAGGACCTAAACTTATTAAGCTGTTAACACTCCGTTCTTCTGTAGCGAGAGGCCTTTTACTTGGCGTATCAGCACATGGAACAGGAACAGCTCGTGCATTTGAGTTTGGAACTCTTGAAGGAACGTTTTCTAGTCTTGCTATGATTATGACAGCCCTTCTAACCCTCCTTATTTCAACTGCACTTCTTCCTTTCGTTTTATAAAAAAAGAACCGATCAAATCGATCGGTTCTTTTTTATTTCTCAATATGGAAGTTTTCTGTTACATATGAGATAACTTCTTCAGTTGTACTCATTTGTAGAATTGTTTCCATATGACCTTCTAATTCTTGTTTAGAAAGTTTTGAGATTTGTGAACGTGCTTTTAAGATAGAAGTGGCGCTCATTGAGAACTCATCAAGACCTAATCCTAAAAGGATTGGAATTGCAATTTCATCTCCTGCCATTTCCCCGCACATTCCTACCCATTTGCCTTCTTTATGTGCCGCTAGGATTACCATGTGCACAAGACGAAGAATTGCTGGGTTGTATGGCTGGTAAAGATATGACACGCGCTCATTCATACGGTCAGCTGCTAGTGTATACTGAATTAAGTCATTTGTACCAACTGAGAAGAAATCAACTTCTTTAGCAAATACATCTGCCATAACAGCTGAAGATGGAATTTCAACCATCATTCCAATTTCAATACCTTCAGCAACTTCTACTCCTTTAGCTTGAAGCGCTTCTTTCTCTTCAAGAAGAATAGCTTTAGCTTGACGGAATTCATCTACTGTTGCAATCATCGGGAACATAATTTTTAAGTTTCCGTAAATGCTTGCGCGAAGCAGTGCACGAAGTTGAGTGCGGAAAATATCTTGCTCTTCTAAACAAAGACGGATAGCTCTGAATCCTAAGAATGGATTCATTTCTTTTGGTAAGCTCAAGTATGGAAGTTCTTTATCTCCGCCGATATCAAGCGTACGAACAACGACAGATTTACCTTTCATGCGCTCAAGAACTTTCTTGTACGCATCAAATTGTTCTTCCTCTGTTGGAAGCTGGTCACGTCCCATATACAGGAACTCTGTACGGTAAAGCCCAACAGCTTCTCCACCGTTTTCAAGAACGCCTGTTACATCCTCAGGTGTTCCAATATTTGCTGCAAGCTCAACGTGATGACCATCTTTTGAAACAGTTGGCTCATTTACAAGCTTTGCCCATTCTGCTTTTTTCTTTTCGAAATCAGCTTTCTTTGCTTCGTATTCAGCAATTACTTCTTGTGATGGATCTACAATTACTTTCCCATCTAAGCCATCTACGATTACAACAACATCATTTTCAATATCTGCTGTTACTGTTTTAGCTCCAACAACAGCTGGAATCTCCATTGAACGAGCCATGATAGCTGAGTGAGAAGTACGGCCACCAATATCTGTTGTAAACCCTAGTACATATTGACGGTTTAGCTGTGCTGTATCTGAAGGTGTTAAATCTTCTCCGATGATGATAACTTCTTCTGAAATCATACTAGGATTTGTAATTGTTACTCCTAAAAGATGAGCAAGCACACGCTTTGTTACGTCACGAATGTCTGCTGCACGTTCTTTCATATATTCGTTGTCCATAGACTCAAACATACTAACGAACATATTAGCCGTTTCCGTAAGCGCAAACTCAGCATTAACGCTTTCATTTTTTACTTTATCTTTAATTGGATTAATAAGTTCTGGATCACTAAGAACTAAAAGATGGGCTGCAAAGATATCTGCTTTATCTTCTCCAAGCTCTTTTCTAGCATGCTCTTTAATTCCTTCGAGTTCTTCTTTAGAAATTTGTAGCGCTTTCTCAAAACGCGCCGTTTCTTCTTCTACATTTGAAATCTTCTTCTGTTCAACATTCAACTCTGGTTCTTCGAGACGAAAAGCTTTGGCAATGGCAATGCCGCTTGACGCGGCAATGCCTGTAATTTCTTTAGCCATTATTCAGCTAAACCTTCTTTTTTCATTGTTTCTTCTAAAGCAGAAAGAGCTTCAGCTTCATCAGAACCGTTTGTTACGATTTTGATTTCTGCTCCTTGTCCAATTCCAAGAGACATAACGCCCATGATTGACTTAAGATTTACGCTTTTCCCGTTGTACTCTAAGTTAATGTCTGCCTCGAATTTGCTTGCTGTTTGAACTAGAGTTGTTGCTGGACGTGCATGAATTCCTGAATCACTTGTTACTGTAAATGTTTTTTCTGCCATTTTAATCATTCTCCTTTTTTCCTGTTACTTAGTAATGGTAATAATGTTCTGTTCACCGCTATCTACATGACCTTCTTTGTTGATCATTACTTTTTCGCCTTCTTGTAAATTTGTAAAAATGATGGGTGTAATAATGCTTGGCGCATTTTCTTTTACAAACTCCAAGTCAACTTTTAGAAGCGGATCACCTTTTTTGACGTCGTCACCTTGTGAAACAAGAGCTTCAAATCCTTCACCCTTAAGGTTCACTGTGTCGATTCCTACATGAATAAGGACTTCTCTTCCACCTACTGATTCAATTCCTAACGCATGTTTCGTCGGAAATAAGTTTACAACTTTTCCGTCTACTGGTGCAACTATTGTCCCTTTTTCGGGAATAATGGCGAATCCATCGCCCATTAATTTCTGCGAGAAAACTTGATCAGGTACTTCTGAAAGCGGGACAACTTCTCCAGTAATTGGAGAAACAATCTCTTCTGCTGAATCAGCTATAGTTGGTTCACTAGCTGGCTTCTCATCGCTTTCCTTAGAAGGAACAGGTGTTTTTCCAGACATAATGTCTTGCATCTGTCCTTTCAATGTATCAGACTTCGGTCCAAAGATAGCTTGAATATTGTTACCAACTTCTAGTACACCAGAAGCGCCAAGTTTTTTCAAGCGTTCTTTATCAACATTCCCAATATCGTTAACCGAAACGCGTAAACGAGTGATACAAGCATCAAGATGAGCAATATTCTCGCGTCCTCCCATTGCTTGTAAAACATTGTAAGGAAGTTCTTCTGCTGGTGTCGCAATTTCAGATCCTACATCTTCCTTCTCACGTCCAGGCGTTGCCAAGTTGAATTTGCGAATGGCAAAGCGGAAACCGAAGTAGTAGATAACAGCTAAAATAAGACCGACGATAATAACATACCACCAAGCAGTTTTATTAGGCAAGACTCCAAATAAGATAAAATCAATAAATCCTCCAGAGAACGTCATTCCAATCTTAACATCAAGCCATGCCATAAGCATAAATGAAAGACCTGCAAACACAGCATGTATCGCGAAAAGGATTGGTGCAACGAATAAGAATGAGAACTCAAGCGGTTCTGTAATTCCTGTTAAAAATGACGTTAAAGCTGCAGAACCCATAATACCAGCTACGAATTTTTTACGTTCTGGACGTGCTTCATGATAGATAGCAAGCGCTGCTGCTGGTAAACCAAACATCATGAATACGTACTTACCAACCATGTATGTTCCTGCTGTAAATTGATCAACATTATCCTTTAACTGTGCCATAAAGATTCGCTGATCTCCACGGACTAAATTCCCTGCTTTATCAATATATTCTCCAAATTCATACCAAAACGGCGAATAGAAAATATGATGAAGACCAAACGGAATTAATGAACGTTCAATTACCCCGAAAATAAAAGCTGAAAGCATTGGATTTGCATTCAACATCGTTTGTGAAAATGTGTTTAAACCACTTTGAATTGGTGGCCATACTACCATCATAATTAATCCTAAGATTAAAGATGAAACAGCTGTAGCAATTGGTACAAATCGTTTTCCTGCAAAGAAGCCTAAATATTGCGGAAGCGAAATTTGGTAAAAACGATTATACATTGAAGCAGCTAATACCCCAACGATGATACCACCAAATACCCCTGTTTGCATCGTAGGAATTCCTAAGACGTTTGCAAATGCCGGGTCTTTCTCTATAGTTGACCCAACATTAAACATTGCAGGATCTAATTGTCCTGTCCCAGTTAAAATAGTTCCCATTGTAACATTCAGGATTAAATATCCGATAATCGCAGCTAAACCTGCAACACCATCTCCTCCTGCTAAACCAACCGCAACTCCCACAGCAAACAATAATGGCAAGTTAGCAAAAACAATGTCACCTGCTTGTGCCATTACTGTCGCTACTAGCTGAAACCAATCAGCTCCAAGTGCCGGAATATACTTTAATGTTTGCTCATTTTGGAATGCTGTACCAAATGCGAGCAGAAGACCTGCAGCAGGTAAAATCGCTACAGGAAGCATCAAAGCTTTCCCGATTTTTTGCAGAACCCCAAAAAGCTTCTTAAACATGAAGTAGCCCCCTTTTTTTCTGTCCTTTTATAGTGTGCAACAACGTTTTCAATCCATGCATAAACCATCTTTTGTTAAAACGCTTTCTTAGAAAATATAAAAAGGCATGAGTGGTCGGAAACGGTCTCCTAAAAGGGTATACTTGTCCCTTAATTAGAGTCGTTTCATCTCTCCACTCATGCCTGATCGTATCAGTAACACGTATTGAAATGAATGCTGTTATTTATATTTTTGTCATTAAACGCTGTAAATGCATTGTTAAGTAAACTGCCTCTGCCTCATCAACAGGGCGTGAAAGCGCTTGTTGCATCACTTTTACTACTTTCCAAGAAAGATTGTAGCACAAGGGATACTCTTTTTTCAATAGCTCTGATAATTTTTTTGGTTCTTCTACTTCTTCCCCTTTATTTGCACGTTCAATTGCGAAGTGAAGATGGCGGATAAGACGCATATAATTTAAAGATTCTTTATCTAATGTTATAGAAAAACCTTGCTCAATCATGCTAATAATTGTTTGAATAAGTTCTGAATGTCGGTTAATCTCAGACAAGTCACGCGCTGTAATTGCTGTGTGAATATGAAGCGCAACAAACCCTATTTCTCCTTCTGGAAGGGAAATACCCGTTTGTTCCTTAATCATCTCCAAAACGTGCCTTGCAAGCTCGTATTCGGTAGGATAAAGTACCTTTGTTTCAAGCAAAAAAGGATTATTAATATCCATCCCTTGCTTCACACGCTTAATAGCAAAAGAAATATGGTCTGTTAGGCTAATATGAATATGCTCATTTAAAGGCGTTTTCACATGTTGTTGAATATAAGAAATAATATCATTCATAATGACTACAATTTTCTCATCGACTTGAGTGAGCAACATTTTATATTGTTCTTGTTCCCGTTCATTGTGTAAAATAAATAACTTTTCAGCTGAAGTTTCTGTAATTTCCTCTCCGCCTTTTTTCCCAAAACCTATACCCTTGCCAATCATGACGGTCTCTTTATATTCATCATGGGTGGCAATTAATACATTATTGTTTAGTACCTTTTTCACTAAAAAGGTGCTTTTCACTCATTCCCCACTCCTTATAGCTTCTCTGTCATCTTTCCATATTACGAAACCATTTTCACAACGTCAACATATCGTTTTATGAAATCAATGGAAACGCTGTATTCTCTTTCTTCTAGGCCCAATATTCATTTTATAAGAAGAGAAGACGATTATGGATTGATTTAATAATAATTAAAACAATTACATTATACAAGCATATAGAAAGCAGTTTATATACAGCAGTTATTTCTAAAATATTGAGTATAACCAAACTGTAACTTACAGCACAGATAATACAAAGCAAACCATACGTATATAGTGAGTTTTTGCCATATACAACAGACATGCTATAAAGGAAAATTACGATGCCTATATAAATGGTGGCTAGGATACTTTGCTCCCTTTCTCCCACACTGAAAAAGCCTGTACTTAGCGTATTTAAAGATGTGAAAACCGTGATTAACGAAAGGCCTATCCCACTGATCACAAAAGCCGCAAAGTAAAGAGTGAGAACATTTCTCCATTTCGAATCGTCTCCTCTGTTCATCAACTCATACCATTTCTTCGCAATAAGAAAACCGATAAACATAAAAATGCCTGTATAAAATGTCTTCCACCAAAAATGTTCATATATGCCGAGTGATAAAAAGAGCGTTTCAATTCCCATAAATAAAAAAGACAAAAGAAAAACCCTAAAAATAGACCAATTGTAAGCTACAACAATTAAAGCTGCTGTTGGATAAACAAACGTTTGGGAGACAAGAGAGCCCAGCATATTATCATAATAGTTGTTCTGAACAAAATGAGGCTTGTATACGTAGCTATTTAAAATAAACATAATAAAAAAATCTAATAAGTGCGCTAAACCGCCAATAAATAAGAATAAGAGCAAAAGCCTCTTGTTCCATTTTCTCCATAATATAAAGACAGTCAAAAGTAAACTAAAAACAAGAAGAATAAAAAAAGGCAGTGACTGCGACAAACTCCCCCCTCCTTTCCGACACTTTTTAGCATGTATCAACGTCTAAAAGATATACGAAAAAGAGCGCTAAAGAAGATCTTTAGCGCTCTCTTTGGAGAAGTAATGAATTATTCAATACCTTTTAGAAGATTTGCCATTTCAATAGCCGAAATGGCTGCGTCCCATCCCTTGTTTCCTGCTTTTGTTCCTGCACGCTCAACTGCTTGTTCGATTGTTTCCGTTGTTAAAACTCCAAATATAACTGGAACGCCTGTTTCAAGACTTTGAGCAGATACACCTTTAGCTACTTCATTGCATACATAATCAAAGTGTGGTGTTGATCCACGGATTACAGTACCAAGAGTAATAACCGCATCATATTTCTTAGATGCTGCTAGTTTTTTTGCTACAAGCGGGATTTCAAATGCGCCTGGTACCCAAGCGATATCAATATCATCAGGGTCCACTCCATGACGTTTCAATCCATCTTCTGCTCCACCTAGAAGTTTGCCTGTAATAAATTCATTAAAACGCCCTACAACGATTCCTACTTTTAATCCTGTTCCTACTAAATGTCCTTCAAATGTTTTTGCCATTTCTTTTCTCCTCTTTCCTTTTAAAAGTGTAGTAAATGTCCTAATTTCTCAACTTTTGTATGAAGATAGTGTTCATTGTCTTTTAAGACAGGCATTTCAAGCGGGACACGCTCGACAACGTCTAAACCATATCCTTTTAACCCAGCAATTTTTCTTGGGTTATTTGTTAAAAGTTGCATCTTTTCAATTCCTAAATCACGAAGAATTTGAGCTCCTAATCCATATTCACGCAAGTCCGCTCCGAAACCTAGTTTTTCATTTGCTTCAACTGTGTCATATCCCTCTTCTTGAAGCTTGTACGCTTTTAGTTTATTTAAGAGTCCAATGCCACGTCCTTCTTGACGCATATAAAGAAGAACACCTTTTCCTGATTTCTCAATTTGAGAAAGAGCTGCATGAAGCTGTGGTCCACAATCGCAGCGATGTGAACCAAACACATCTCCTGTCAAACATTCAGAGTGAACACGGACAAGCGGGACATCTCCTTTATTTATATCTCCTTTTACAAGAGCGATATGTTCACGATCGTCCACAGAATTAGAATATCCAAATACCTTAAAGTGACCAAATGACGTTGGAAGTTCAATTTGCACTTCTCGTTTCACAAGTTTATCATGCTTACGACGGTATGCAATCAGTTCCTTGATTGTAATAAGCTTTACATCCAGTTTTTTTGCAAGCTCTATTAAGTCAGGGACACGCGCCATGGTGCCGTCTTCCTTCATTACTTCACAGATTACAGCTACTTCTTGAGATCCGCAAAGCTTTGCCAAATCAACAGCAGCTTCAGTATGACCTGCTCTGCGAAGAACGCCTCCCTCTTTAGCAATTAAAGGGAAAACATGACCAGGTCGACGAAAATCAGCTGGCTTAGCCTCTTTATCTAAGAGAGCTTGAATTGTTTCAGAGCGTTCAAAAGCACTAATACCTGTTGTTGTTGATTTATGATCAATGCTGACTGTAAATGCTGTTCCATGGGAATCTGTATTTTGAGAAACCATTGGTGAAAGCTCAAGCTCCTCAGCACGCTTTTCTGACAGCGGCGTACAAATAAGTCCACGCCCATGCACAGCCATTAGATTAACATTTTCAGGTGTAGCATGCTCTCCTAGAACAATAAAGTCTCCTTCATTTTCCCGGTCCTCGTCATCACATACAATAACGACTTTTCCTTTTTTTAAATCTTCTAATGCCTCTTCAATTTTGTTAAACATTTTGACACCTCTTTTTTAAAATCCATGATTTTTCAGAAACTCATAGCTTAGCTTATCCTCTGGTTTTGCTTCTTCTTTATGAACAAACTTATGAAGATATTTTCCAATCATATCGCACTCAATATTAACGGTGTCCCCTCGTTTTTTAGCTCCTAAAATCGTATAATCCGTTGTATGCGGAATAAGTGAAACAACTAGTTCATCCCGCTCAAGCCCAAAAATAGTTAAGCTTGTTCCATCGAGAGCAACAGAGCCTTTTAATAACAGGGAACGAGTTAAATTCTCTGAAAGATGAATACGGTAATAAATTGCATTGCCTTTTGGCGTTACTTCAATAATTTCTCCTGTACCATCAATATGGCCTGAAACAAAATGTCCTCCAAATCGCCCGTTCGCTGCCATTGCTCTTTCTAAATTTACTTTCACTCCTTGCTTGAAGTCCTTTAAGTTTGTTGCTTTAATCGTTTCTGGCATAACATCGACAGTAAATCGATCTTTTGTAAAGCTTGTGACAGTTAAACAAACTCCATTTACTGAAATGCTATCACCAAGATTTACATCTTTTAAAATTTCTTTTGCTCGAATTGAAAAAATAATGGCATCTGTCTTTTTTTCAACTCGTTCAATTTCTCCTATTTCTTCTATAATCCCTGTGAACATATTATTTCCCTTTCTTTCTAGAGACAATTTTAAGGTCTTCACCTAATACACTTGTTTCTATAATCTCAAGATGCTGCGTTTCAGCCATTGTAGAAAAACCAGCTCCACCAAATGCACTTGGAGCATCTTTCCCACCTATTAAAATAGGGGCAACGTAGGAAACTACTTCATCAAAAAGTCTGCTCTGTAAAAAAGCTCCATGAACAGTTGCTCCTCCTTCAACTAACAGGGACTGAACTCCTTTTGCTGCTAAAAGTTCTAAAATATGCTCTATATTTTGAGGCTGCTGGAGTGAAAAAATAGAAACATGCTCTTTAACAAAAGGAGCTTTCTTCTCTTCTCCAACATTTCCTGTAATAATCCACGTTTCAGCAGAATCATCTTGAAAAATCTTAGCCTCAGGTGAAATTTTAAGGGTGGTGTCTAGCACAATACGAATTGGGTGACGCGCATGGCCCATAATTCTTGTTGTCAACAATGGATTATCAGCTATCACTGTATTTGCTCCAACTAGAATTCCATCATGAG
This sequence comes from Priestia filamentosa, assembly GCF_900177535.1. Classification (NCBI taxonomy): domain Bacteria; kingdom Bacillati; phylum Bacillota; class Bacilli; order Caryophanales; family Bacillaceae; genus Priestia; species Priestia filamentosa. The sequence continues at coordinate 121,642 of NZ_FXAJ01000003.1, read as the reverse complement.
AATGCCGAAGACGATGACCATCAAGTCTTGCTTGTTCACCTGTGATCCACTTGCTTTCTCCAGTTTTTGTTGCAATTTTACCATCCAAACTCATGGCAGCCTTTAATGTCACAAAGGGACGCTTTTCTCTCATAAAATGAAGAAAAAAAGGATTAAGTGCTTTGGCCTCTTTTTCAAGAACGCCGACTTTCACTTCGATGCCTGCCTTTTTCATCATTTCCATCCCTCTTCCACCTACAAGCGGATTTGAATCAAGAGATGCAACAACAGCGCGCTTAATGCCTTTTTGGATAATAAGCTCTGCACATGGAGGTGTTTTCCCATAATGGCTACAAGGTTCAAGAGTGACATAAATTGTCGCACCATAAGCTTTGTCTCCTGCCATATTTAAAGCATGAACTTCAGCATGTGGTTCACCTGCTTTTAAATGTGCACCCATTCCAACGATTGCTCCATCTTTTACAACAACAGCTCCAACTGCTGGATTCGGTTTAGTTTGTCCTATTGTCGCACTTGCCATTTGTATAGCAAGTTTCATATATGCTTGATCGTTCACTTTTCCCCCTCCATTACGAACCCCTTTATACGTAAAAACCCCTTTAGGAATGCGTCCTAAAGGGGTAGAGATGCTGAATCAGTATATTGACAAAATGAAAATAAGCGAAAACAGACTATCATGTGTATGCTTAAAAAACGTTATGCACGTTTAAAAAAACACAAACTGATAGTGTCGCACCTGATCCTTCTCCCATCCAGACTTTAACTGTCGGCTCAAGATTCAAACTTGATCAACCGCATCTCAGTAAAGACATGCGGGTCGCGGGCTTAGAATACAATCATTATTCACCACCGCCGGTTAGGATTTTCACCTGACCCCGAAGGATAACTATGAAATTTGACTTTATTATAGCAGAGGTTCTCACAAAAGTCATAACTTTTTGCTTCTTTTCTTGTACTTTCTGATTCTTTCCCTTTTAAATCCGAACATTCTTCCTAAAATAAAGTTCAATATCCAAATTTATCCCTTCAGCTTTTTTAGAGTATATTTGCCCTTAAAAAAGAGAATTTTAAAAAAAGGGTTTAAAATGTTCAGAAATTATTGTATAATTTCAAAAATCAGATACACTTTCCAAGGAAAAGTAAAAGTTATTATTAGTATATTTAAAAATTATCCAAATTAATATGTATATAAATATTTCTTATCACGAGAAGTGGAGGGACTGGCCCTATGAAACTTCAGCAACCAGTTACGTTTGTAACAAGGTGCTAAATCCAGTAAGCATATTTGCTTAGAAGATAAGAAGACAACTATAAGTCTTCTTTTCATAAAGAAGGCTTTTTTTATTAGGAAAGTGATATTCACTAAAAGGGGGAGATGAAGATGGGTTTACTTGAGGATTTGCAGTCGAAAATTCTAATTGGGGATGGGGCAATGGGCACACTGCTTCATGCTCACGGAATTGATAACTGTTTTGAAGAATTAAACATTACAAAGCCAGAAGATATTTTTAACATTCACAAAGCATATCAAAAAGCAGGTGCTTCTGTTATTCAAACAAATACATATGGAGCAAATTTCCCGAAGCTTAAAAGATATGGAGCGGAAGAAAAAGTAAAGGACATCAACATTGAAGGAGTTCGTCTCGCAAAAAAAGCAGTTGGAGATTCTGGATACGTTCTAGGTACAATTGGCGGAATTCGATCGTTCCAAAAAAGTATTATTTCTCTTGAAGAAATTAAAAGAAGCTTTAGAGAACAGCTTTTTTGGCTTTTGTCTGAGGATGTTGACGGACTTCTTTTTGAAACATTTTATGACTTGGAAGAGCTGAAAACCGTTTTAGAAATCGCACGTCATGAGACAGATAAACCTATCGTGACAAACGTCTCTCTCCATGAAAAAGGAGTTCTTCAAGACGGCACCCCTATTGTGAAAGCTTTAAAAATATTAGAAGAACTCGGAGCAGATGTTGTAGGTACAAACTGTCGTCAAGGTCCTTATCATATGCTTGAAATTTTAGAGGAAGTTCCTCTTTTAGATAAAAGTTTTCTATCAGCATATCCAAATGCTAGTTTACCTCAATATGTTGATGGTCGCCTTATTTATGAAACAGATCCAGACTATTTCTACAAAACAGCTCTTGCGTTTAAAGACCAAGGAGTTCGATTACTTGGCGGATGCTGCGGAACAACACCTTCCCATATTGAAGCAATGGCAAAAGCGCTCAAAAATGCTGTACCGATTACAGAAAAAACCGTAAAGGAAGCTCCACCAATTGAGGTTCTTAGTCAAGAGATTCAGGCACAACCCCATCTTCATGAAATTGTACAAGAAAAGCACTCTATTATTGTTGAACTTGATCCACCTAAAAAGCTTGGAGTTGATAAATTTCTAAAGGGAGCTCATGCTCTTCAAGCAGCTGGGATTGATGCATTAACACTTGCGGATAACTCTCTAGCAAGTCCACGTATTAGTAACCTAGCGATGGCTTCACTTTTAAAAGATCAGCTAAAAACGCGCCCACTTATTCATTTAACGTGTCGAGATCATAACTTGATTGGTCTTCAGTCACACTTAATGGGCATGCATACGCTAGGATTCAATCAGGTTCTTGCTCTAACAGGCGATCCATCAAAGATTGGAGATTTCCCTGGTGCTACATCTGTATATGATCTCTCTTCTTTTGATTTGATTCGCCTTATTAAACAGTTCAATGAGGGAGTTTCATTTTCAGGTAAACCTCTTGGCCAAAAAACAAACTTTTCAATTGCAGGAGCTTTCAACCCTAATGTCCGCCACCTTGACAGAGCCGTGCAACGCCTTGAGAAAAAAGTTGATTGTGGAGCAGATTACTTTATCTCTCAGCCTATTTATTCAATTGAGCAGCTTGAAGATGTCTATGAAGCAACTAAAAGTTTAAAAGCTCCTATCTATATCGGTATTATGCCGCTTACAGGTGCTAAAAATGCTCGTTTCTTACATCATGAAGTTCCTGGCATTAAACTGTCAGAAAATATTCTAACCCGTATGGAGAAAATTGAACACGATAAAGAACAAAGTGCTAAAGAAGGAATTCTACTTGCAAAAGAGCTCATTGATAGAGCATATGAGCTTTTCAACGGCTTGTATTTAATCACTCCGTTTATGCGCTATGAGATGACAGTTGAGCTCGCTAACTATATTAAAGCAAAAGAACTTGTTTCAATAGAAAGGAAGATTTAAATGGCTTTCACAAACATCACAGAACAATTACAGAAACGCATTCTAATTGTTGATGGCGCGATGGGAACAATGATTCAAAATGCCAACTTAACAGCAGATGATTTTGGTGGCGAAGAATATGAAGGTTGTAATGAGTATTTATCTAAAACAAAACCAGAACTCATTCAATCTATTCATGAGCAATATTTAGAAGCTGGAGCAGATATTATTGAAACAAATACGTTTGGGGGAACAGCCCTTGTTCTAGATGAATATGATCTTGGCTCGCTTGCTTTTGAGCTTAATGTTGCTTCAGCAAAACTTGCACGCGCTGCTTGTGATAAATATTCATCCCCTGACTGGCCCCGCTATGTGGCAGGTGCAATGGGGCCTACAACAAAAACTCTTTCTGTAACAGGTGGAACAACGTTTGATGCTCTTGTTGAAGATTATTTTGAACAAGCGAAAGGCCTTCTAACAGGTGGCGTTGACCTACTTTTACTTGAAACATGTCAAGATATGCTGAATGTAAAAGCAGGGTTCCTCGGCATTCAGAAAGCTTTTGAACATTTTAATAAAGAAGTGCCGCTTATGGTATCAGGTACGATTGAACCAATGGGCACAACGCTTGCTGGGCAGGATATTGAATCTTTCTACCTTTCTCTTGAGCATATGAAACCTATTTCTGTTGGATTAAACTGTGCAACAGGTCCTGAGTTTATGACAGATCATATTCGCTCTCTATCAGGGCTTGCTACAACCGCAGTAAGCTGTTATCCAAATGCAGGACTTCCTGATGAAGAAGGACAATATCATGAATCTCCTGAACTTTTAGCTAAAAAAATTGGCGGTTTTGCTGAAAAAGGTTGGTTAAACCTTGTTGGAGGATGCTGTGGAACAACTCCTGCTCATATTAAAGCTCTTCGGGAAACTGTTGAACAGATTCCTCCTCGTTCTCTCCCTGAAAAAGATCACGCTCATGCTGTGTCAGGAATTGAATCTTTTGTGTACGAAGACACGATGAGACCTCTTTTTGTTGGGGAACGAACAAACGTAATTGGCTCTCGCAAATTCAAACGCCTTATTGCTGAAGGAAAATTTGAAGAAGCTTCTGAAGTTGCTCGTGCTCAAGTTAAAAATGGCGCTCATGTCATTGACATTTGCTTGGCAGATCCTGACCGTGATGAAATGGAAGACATGGAGACTTTTATTCAGGAAGTTGTGAAGAAAGTAAAAGTCCCTCTTGTGATTGACTCAACAGATGAAGCAGTCATTGAACGTGCGCTAAAGTATTCTCAAGGTAAAGCAATTATTAACTCCATCAATTTAGAGGATGGGGAAGAACGCTTTGAAGCAATCACTCCCCTTCTTCATAAATATGGAGGAGCAATTGTTGTCGGGACAATTGATGAAGTTGGAATGGGCGTAACAGCACAGCGCAAGCTTGAAATTGCTAAGCGATCTTACGAGTTACTCACAACAAAGTATGGCATTAAACCTGATGATATTATTTTTGATCCACTCGTCTTCCCTGTTGGAACAGGGGATGAACAATATATTGGATCAGCAGAAGCAACAGTAGAAGGAATTCGTCTCATTAAGCAGCATTTTCCACGCTGTCTTACAATGCTTGGTGTTAGTAACGTTTCGTTTGGTTTGCCTCCTGTTGGACGTGAAATTCTAAATGCTGTCTTTCTCTATCACTGCACACAGGCAGGACTTGACTATGCAATTGTAAATACAGAAAAACTAGAGCGCTTCGCCTCTATTCCAGAAGAAGAGATCAAGCTAGCAGATAATCTTCTTTTCAAAACCAATGATGAAACCCTTCAAACGTTTACTGAATTTTATCGCGGCAAGAAAAAAGAGAAAAAAGTTGATGCTAGTACATTAACACTTGAAGAGCGCCTTGCAAGTTACGTTATTGAAGGAACAAAAGAAGGACTAATTCCAGATCTTGATCAAGCTTTACAAAAGTTTGATGATCCGCTCGATATTATTAACGGACCACTTATGGACGGCATGAGCGAAGTTGGACGTCTTTTCAATTTAAATCAGCTTATTGTAGCAGAAGTTCTGCAAAGTGCAGAAGTTATGAAAGCTTCTGTTGCTCATCTTGAGCCATATATGGAAAAGAAAGAAGATGATACAGGAAAAGGAAAAGTCATCTTAGCTACTGTAAAAGGTGATGTGCACGATATTGGAAAAAATTTAGTGGATATTATTTTAAGCAATAATGGTTTTCGCGTAGTAGACCTCGGTATTAAAGTCACTCCGCAAGATTTAATTAAGGCAATCAACGATGAAAAGCCAGATATCGTTGGATTATCAGGACTTCTTGTGAAATCGGCTCAACAAATGGTGATCACAGCTCAAGACTTGACCCAAGCTAAAATTTCGGTTCCGATTTTAGTTGGAGGAGCTGCCCTTTCTCGTCGATTTACGGATCAAAAGATTTCTGCGGAATATAACGGGCTTGTGTTATATGCAAAAGATGCAATGGAAGGATTGTCTCTTGCAAATTCACTGCGCGATGAAGAAAAAATGGGTGAAATGATTGAAGAGCGTAGACAAAAAGAGAGTGCTGTTGCCCTTTTAGAAAAACCTGCTACAGCTGTTAAGACAGAAATCGTTGTTCCAAAACGCTCAAATATCTCAACAGATGCTCCTGTTTATATACCAAATGATTTAAAAAAGCATGTTATCAAAAACTATAGCCTTGCAATGGTCGAGCCTTATATTAACTTGCAAATGCTCCTTGGTCATCACCTTGGAGTAAAGGGGAAAATTTCTCGTCTTCTTGCTGAAAAAGATGAAAAAGTAGTTGGAATGAAAGAAATGATCGATGATTTAATGACTCTTTCTAAACAAGAAAACCTTATTAAACCATCTGCCACATATCAATTCTTTCCTGCTCAATCTGATGGAGATGATGTTGTTATTTATGATTCTGATGAAAAAACAGAGATTGAGCGTTTTACGTTTCCTCGTCAGCAAAAAGAACCGTTCCTTTGTTTAGCAGATTACTTAAAACCAAAAGAATCTGGCATTATGGATTATGTATGTATGTTTGCTGTAACGGCGGGGAAAGGTGTAAGAGAGCTTTCAAAAACGTTTAAAGATAACGGAGATTTCTTAAAAAGCCACGCGCTTCAAGCTCTTGCTCTTGAAACAGCTGAGGGCCTTGCAGAACGTATGCACCAACAAATTCGTGATCAATGGGGTTTTCCAGATTCTCCTGACTTTACAATGCAGGAACGTTTCACAGCTAAATACCAAGGTCAACGCTTTTCATTTGGCTATCCTGCATGTCCAAATCTAGAAGATCAAGAAAAGCTTTTTAAATTGCTACAACCAGAAGAGATTGGAATTCAATTAACAGACGGATTTATGATGGAGCCTGAAGCATCTGTAACAGCGCTCGTTTTCTCTCATCCACAAGCACGCTACTTTAACGTACTATAATAAAAAGAGCTAAGCATAACTGCTTAGCTCTTTTTATGTGCATCCTAAAAAAAACATTGCTACAATATAGACAACAAAACCTATTGGTTGGAAAAGGAGAGACACAATAGATTGATTAAGCTACTTGTAAGTGATTTAGATGGAACACTATTAAGCGCCGAGAAAAAAGTAACGCCTGCTGATTTAAAGGCAATTAAGGACTTAAAAGAAAGCGGAGTTGATATTTGCCTTGCGTCTGGTCGAATGGATAATGAAATGGCTAAGGTGGCTCTTATGCTTCAAGGTGATTTTCATCAAATAAGTCAAAATGGAGCATATGTTATAACACGCGAGCGTGAAACACTTTATGAAAAAGTATTTTCCGAAGAAATTGCGAGAAACGTTTATAATACAGTTAAAAATCCTGAAACAATTACGCTTGTTTGCTCAAATCATACAAATTTTGTTGAACAAGATCATGAAGCGCTAGCGGAGATTCAAAAATTTCTCTTCTTCCCTATTGAGAAAGAACCGAACATGAGCCGTGAGTTTGGTCAATCACTTTTTCCTTCTAAAATTTCTGTCATTAGCTTTCCTGACGAGATTTTTGCTATTGAAAAAGCCATCATTGAGCAGTTTTCCAATGAAGTGGATTGCTACGTCTCAGCTCCAGGATGTTTAGATATTATGCCTAAGAATATTAGCAAAGGACATTCACTACGCATTCTTCTCTCCCACTTAAATTTAAAAGAAGAAGAAATTGCCTGTGTTGGTGACTCTTTTAATGATATTCCCATGTTTAACATCACTCCGCATAGTTTTGCGATGAAAGGTGGAGAACCTGAGGTTCAAAAACTCACTACTCATGTCGTTTCTTCTGTAAAAGATGTTGCTCAATACATCTTAGACTACAATGCAAAAACAAGCGTAAAATAAGCAAAAAAGACGTGTTTTGAACACGTCTTTTTTACTGTACTTTTACATCCCTTTGCTTTACCATCATTGTATTATAAGCCATTCGTGTTTTCGAAACAGTTGCTTTTAAAGATGTTGGCGGATCTGCATCTTCCCTTAACTGCGTGTTCGTCAAATCAACCACAACTCTTGCAAGAAGCTCTACTACTTCCTGCAAATCTTGCTGACGATAAGCAGTTTGATCTTGTAAACGGCAGTGTAAAATCTCGTATGCAAGCTCTCGTATACGAATTAATTTTACTCTTTCTTCCACAGTGCTTCACTCCTTCCAACTTTGAACTGCTCTTCTATTGTTCATATTCCACAGTATTGATTGATATCCTTTTACTATTTTATATTATTCCTATTTTTCTTAAAACATACCAATTAATACCTATAGGAAGAAAAGCCCCAATGAAATAACTGCTCCACTTACAAGAAGAATAAATACGCAAAATCCCATAATATCTCTTGCCTTCAAACCAGCGATAGCTAAGGCAGGAAGAGCCCAAAATGGTTGAATCATATTTGTCCACGCATCTCCCCAAGCAACAGACATCGCTGTCTTCGGAAGTGAGACACCCAAGTTTTCTGCTGCTTCTAGCATAATTGGAGCTTGTATAGCCCATTGCCCTCCACCTGATGGAATAAATAAATTCACAAGTCCGGCGCTCCAGAATGTGAAAACAAAAAAAGTAGATTCAGTTGAAATCGACACAAATGCTTCTGAAACAGCTGTCGCTAACCCAGAGGACTGCATAACTCCCATTAATCCTGCATAAAAAGGAAATTGAACAATAATTCCGCCTGTTCCTTTCACAGCCTCTGTAACCGCATTCAAAAACTTTTTTGGTGTCCCATGAAAAAGGATACCAAGAAAGAGAAAGAGAAAATTCACAATATCTAAATTAAGTTCAAGGCCATTTTCACCTACATATATTCCTAAAAAAACAAGTCCTGTCCCACCTATTATTAAAGAGATGAATCGACTATTTTCAAGCTTAGTTGCTGGTGTCTGTTCTTCGATTGAAGCTGCTTCAAAAGAAGCTCGTTCTTCTAAAAGTTTTGGATCAATTGTGATAGTGTCTTTTCGAGAAGGCATTAAGAAGCGATTTGTAGCAGGAATGATTATAAATAATGCAATGACGATAACTAAATTATACGTAGAAAAAATGGTATCACTTGTTGAAACGATTCCTATTAATTCTTCTGAAAAGTGACCTGGGGTTGAAATTGTTAAAGGGATGGATCCAGATAACCCTCCATGCCAAATTACAAATCCACTATAGGCACTTGCAATAAGAAGGCGATAATCAACATTTTCTATCTTTTTAGCAACTTCCTTGGCAAACAGAGCGCCAATAACAAGCCCAAATCCCCAGTTAATAAAACTTGCAAGCATTGATATAAACGTAACTAAAATGATAGCTTTACCAGGACTCTTTGGAATACTTGCAAGGGCTCCTAACCAAACTTTAAAAAGGTGACTGCTTGCTAGTACATGTCCTGTTAATAAAACAAGAACCATTTGCATTGTAAACGACAAAAGTCCCCAAAACCCTTCACCCCAGTAATTAAAAAGTTGCGTAGCTGTTGTTGGAGTGAAAATAATAGCACATCCAAAGACAAGAAAAGTAAGTAGAAAAACAAAAATTAAAGGATCTGGTAAGTATCTTTGCATAAGCCTGTTTGATAAAGAAACAAGTACCCTCATTTTTCTCCCTCCCTATAAACAATATTTTCATTTTCTGCCCCGAGATAAAGAAAACTTGTTGTACAAAGCAAAACGGCTCCAAAAGAAAGTAAACTGAAAGGAATGGCATATTCAATAATTTGAAGATTAAAAGTCAAAAAAGTAGACCATACTGCGCCACAAGCTAACATTATACTATAGATAAAAATTAGATACTTTTTCACTTCCAAGCCCCTCCCCTTTCTAAATTCCGATCTTTTCGAAACTTACGATATGTATCTTTTTTCCACATACATTTATAAATACCTTTTATAAATGTATTAAAAATAAAAAGCAGCTTTTAAAAGCTGCTCTCATCTTAGTAATATGGATAATACGGATAAGGATATGGCGGGTAATAGTAGGGACGACCTATAAGTGCACTTCCTAAAACTCCCCCAAGTACTCCTCCAATAAAAGGACCTCCAAATCCATAGCCAAATCCATAACTGAAAGGACGGCCAAATGGTCGGCGGCCATATGGACGACGAACATCATGTGGTGAAATGTGATGATACATCATTATTTCCTCCCTTAAAAAACTGATTACACTTCAACATATGACAAATGTACATAGTTGCGTAGGCATTTACCCTAAGGGAAGAGACTTTTCTTTAGAAGTTATTAAGCAAAAGCAGAGAGCATACGCTTTTATTTTAAGAATTTTCTGGTAAAATAAAACTATAATGGGTTTAAGGAAATGGTTTTAAATGGTTTTAAATGGTTTTAAATGCTTTTCAATATGCGCAGAGATATAAAATGACAGCGCTACCAAAAATATAGGGGGCATAACAATGGTAGAAAATAAAGTTGTTTATATTACAGGAGCTGCACAGGGAATTGGCTTTCAGATGGCTGAACATTTCGCAAAAAACGGAAGTAAAGTAGCATTAACAGATATTAACGAAGATGGAGTCAAAAATGCAGCTGCTTCCTTACAAGAAAAAGGATTAGAAGCAATCGGATTAAAGTGTGATGTTACAAAAGAAACAGACATTCAAAACACAATAAATGAAACAGTTAGACATTTTGGATCCCTTGACGTGCTTATTAATAATGCAGGTATGCAATATGTTTCTCCTCTTGAAGACTTTCCAACAGAGCGGTTTGAACTTCTTATTAAAATTATGCTAACGGCCCCATTTATAGCTATTAAACATGCATTGCCTATTATGAAAACACAAAAAAACGGCCGTATCATTAATATGGCTTCTATTAATGGCGTTATCGGATTTTCTGGGAAATCTGCTTACAATAGTGCAAAACATGGAGTTATTGGTCTTACAAAAGTAGCTGCACTTGAAGGAGCTGAACATGGGGTAACGGTAAATGCTCTCTGCCCTGGATATGTTGATACTCCACTTGTGCGTAATCAGCTTAAAGATCTCGCCTCAACGCGTAATGTTGCACTTGAACAAGTACTTGAACAAGTTATTTACCCACTCGTTCCACAGAAACGATTGCTCTCTGTAGAAGAAATTGCAGACTATGCTCTCTTTTTAGCAAGTGAAAAAGCAAAAGGAGTAACAGGGCAAGCTGTTCTTCTTGATGGTGGATATACGGCTCAATAAATAAAAAACACAGTGAGACGTCTCACTGTGTTTTTTATTTATTTCTACTTCTTACTTGACTTGATAAGTAATCAATAATTTCCTCTTGAAGAGCGCCTTTATCGTGAATTTTTTTCGTTCCTGTAAAAATGCCATCTCCTCCGTTGGCAAGAAATGAGGTTGTGGAAATAAGATAGCTTTCTTTTTCTTGAAGGGGAATACCTCCAACTTTCACATTTCTCACTCGTTTTCCTTTTGGATACTCAGGCTTAAAAGCGAAGGATAATCCTGACGCATGAAGAAAACCGCCATGCTCTTTAGGATAGCGTGACACGCCGTTCTCAAGGGCCTTCTTTATATCAGCCCCTTCTGCTTGAAACGTGACCATTCTATCTTCAAATGGGATAACGTTATAAATATCTCCTCGCGTCAGCACACCTTGAGGCCACCCATCTCTAATCGCTCCCCCATTAATGAAACCGATATCTGCACCTGTACGCTGCTTTAAAATATCAGCTAAATAATAACCAAGTGGCGTTCCTTTTGTACGCAGCGTTTTTCGTTCTCCTTTAAAAGCTGAAGAAGAGTATCCCACTTTCTTATTAAAATGCTTTTCTACTTTCTTGTTGTACCTTGATATAAGGATATTTATACTTTCATCTTTTTCAACCCAATGTTTCTTTTTTAAAAGTTCCCCATGTATAGACGAAAGGGTTTTTCCATTAAAAGTTAGCTCAACTTTTCCTAACGCTTTTCCATGTTCACATGCTTGCGCAATTGCAGCATACTGTCTTTTTTCAAGGTCTTCAAGACAAGTATGACTATGTCCTCCAATAATAAGATCAATACCTTTTACATAATCCCCTATCTCTCGATCCTTTGTAATACCACTATGAGAAAGGAGGACAACGGCATCTGCCTTTTTACTCACATCATTCACTATATGTTGTACCGTTTTTCTCTCATCTTTAAAAGCTAATCCTTTTGTATTACTAAAACTTGTAGCTGTCTTTGTTTCAGTTGATGTCACTCCAATAAAAGCAATCTTTTTGTTTTTTACAGACTTAATCATATACGGTTTAAAAATAGGTTCTCCTTTTTTTGTAATGTTAGCATTTAAGATAGGGAAGTTCATCATGTTTTCTAACTTGCGCAGATGCATGCCATAATTAAAATCATGATTTCCAGGCGTCATTGCATCATATTTTAGCTTGTTCATGATCATAACAGCAGATTCACCTTTAAATAAAGAAACAAAGTTCGTCCCATGCAAAACGTCTCCTGTATCAACTAATATAAGAGATGGATAAGAAGCACGCATTGTTTTAATTAGATAAGCTATCTTCGCATAACCGAGCTCACCATTTACTCCTTCTATCACATGTCCGTGCATATCATTCGTATGTAAAATAACAATGCTGTCTTTTTCAGTGCCATAAGTGTCTTTCCATCCTAGAAAAGATGTAAATAAAATTAGTGAAAAAAGACATTTTTTTAGCATAACTTCTTTCTCCCCCTCATAATGTTTGAGTACTATCTTGTTGTAAGAATGTGAGAATATTTTAAAATATCAAAAACCATTATTGACATTGAATAAGGTAAGCTTTATCATCATTTAAAATGTTCTATTCTATATGGTGCTATTCTTATCAACGAAGAGGAAATATTTTTTTGGCTTTGAGAAGGAGGATTATATATGCAAAAAAATCTGGAAGTTCGCAGTGGCCCTAATTACTATGAGTGTCAAAAGGATGTGCTGTCTTCACTTGAGGAAAGGCTTAGTACATTAAATTATAAAAAAGCCTTGTGGATTCATGGCAAGAAAAGCCTTGAGGCTGCACAGCCCTTCTTGCCTCAATTTCATTACATTCAATCACTTTTTGTATCTTATGAAGAGAAATGCAGCATAAAAGAACGAGATCGCCTCGCTAGTAAAGCAGCAAAGTTTGGAGCAGACGTTATTATTTCACTTGGAGGTGGCAACGTATTGGATCTTGGAAAGGCTGTTGCGAATGTGGTTGATTGTGAAGTAATTCTCATACCAACGCTTGCTTCTACATGTTCGGCTTGGACGCCAAAAAGTCTTATGTACAAGGACGGGCAGTTTCATAGCGCTCTTTCTCATCCAAAACAAACGCTTATGGTTTTGATTGAACCAAGAATTATTCTTCACTCTCCTGTAGCCTATTTACGCTCTGGTATTAGCAATACGCTTGCAAAGTGGTATGAATTAGACGCTCTAATGGCTAAAGAAGAAAACAAAACGTATGCAATGGAGCTCGCTCATCAAATTGCTCATAATAGTCATACATTACTTCTTGCACACGGTAAGCAGGCACTTATTGATTTAGCCACTGTAAAACTCAGTCCATCTCTTCTTAAAACAATTGAAATTATTATAATGGGCGGAGGAATAGCTTCAAGTTTTAATTCTCAACACGAAACAGCGACGCTTTTTCAAAATAGTATTTCCCTCAATGCTTCTTCGCCCCTGTTACTTGGTGAAAAAGCGGCCTATGGGATTTTCATTCAGCTGGCTCTTGAAGAAAATTGGGATGAAATAGATCGCATTCTTCCTTTTTATCGTCAAATTAAATTTCCGTATGGAGAAAATATAGAAATGATAGAAAAGCTCGCTTCTTGCATTGCTCAGGACAAAAGAGTGCATGTTCTTTTTCCATCGCTTACTCAACAGGAAGCAGCAGACAGTATTCAAGCCCTACTTCATCATATTCAGCAAAACGAGCGTGTACCTGTTTTATAATTGAATGAAATTCGGTTACACTAATAAGTAAGTTGATGAAATGGGAGATGAAAGGTTTGGCCAAAGAAAATATTGAAGAGTATTTAGATCGTGGAATGTACGGAGTAAAAGAAACAAAACCTGAAGAACGACGCTATTATTTAACAGCACTAAGAGAAAGAATTGAAGTTGCTTTGAAAAAAGGACAGGTTATGAGAACATCTCCTTACGAACAAGTAGTAGCAAACATTAAAAATGTGCGAAATGGACATCTTTATTTAAATGGAGAAATTAGCTATCCTCATCTGTCTAAATATATTAAAATAGCTAATCAAGAGAATGTACCTTTTACAATTGTCCAAAATCATCATAGTGAAACAGATATTGGTCTTGTTTTGACAGGTAGCAACGGAAGTGAAGATAAAGATATTTTTATCCAAAATTAAAAAGCAGGCTTTTGCCTGCTTTTTAATCTCTAGAGTACTTATTATTATTTCATAAATACATGATCACCAATACGCGCTACAACAGGACGAGATTTTAACCAATCACTTGTTGCAATATCCGGGTTGTAGAAAAACAGCGTTTCTTTTTGAGCACGATTTGTAATAGCTTCGTTTACGGCTTTCTTTGATTCTTCTGAAGCTGGATTGTTAATTGAACCGTTTTGAACAGGTGTGAAGGCATAGCTTCCCCCTGGAATCTTTTGATTAATAACCTCTGTAATTGTATCCGGAAACTCGCTTGAAGCCACTCGGTTTAATACAACGTTTGCTACTGCTACTTTGCCTTCATAAGGCTCCCCTTTTGCTTCAGCCTCAACAACACGTTCTAAAAGGTCACGCTCTTCTGGTGAAACAGCTTGAGCTTGTCCTTGATTTTCTGGTGATGCACTTGTTTGTTCAGCTGTATTTGGCTGTGTAGCTACATTTGTTTCTGCTGCTTTAACTTCTTTTGTTTGAGCAGGCTGTGCCGTTTCTTTATTTGGAATTGTAAGCATTGCTTGCGCATAAATCAAGTTTCCTGTTAGGTTGTTTGCTTGTTGCAACTCTTCAATGGAAACTCCATAGTTCTTTGCAATACTAGATAATGTATCGCCTTTTTTAATTTTATATAAGTCATCATCATTTGTTGGAATAAATAGTGACTCACCAATATAAATAATGTCATTTCGACGATCATTCGCTTTTTTAATATCATCAATTGAAATATGATAATCTTCTCCAAGCTTCCAAAGGGTATCCCCTTTTTGAACTTGATGGTTTGTTGCAGCAGAAGCTGTTCCTTTTCCAACGAATAAGAATGCGATTGCTGCTGATACAACAGCCCACTTTTTCATATTTTTTTTCTTCATGATGCCCCTCCTGTAGAAAACTATGTTCCTAAATCTATCACAGCTTTTTCTACAATGCATTGAAAAAATAGATTAAGTTTATTGCATAATCTTTAAAAACTATTACAAAAGAAACCGAGAAAGCTTTAAACACAATAAAAAGTCCCAGTTTCATTTGTAATAAAACTGGGACTTTATACAATATATTTTTTTAATCTTGAAGACAAATGTCTACAACATCATAGAAATCAATGACAATTTTAGAGCCGTTTATATCCATAAATGTAAATATATCTTCTTCTTTTGAAAGATGAATAACATATCCATCAAGCGATTGTTCTCTGTTATCATAAACTGTCTTAATAGCTACTTTTTTATGATGAATAAAAGCATCTTGCAAGATTTCATGCAGACGTTTAAGACCTTTATCTTCAGGACGCTTCGTTATTAGCATGCCATACGTAATGTGACCTTTTTCGTTTCTCCATACGTAGTCTGCAAAATAAAATGGAGTTTTATTTTTCATACTCTTCCCTCCGTTCATATCTCAAGAAGTCTAGCATAAGAAAAGGCACTGAAAAGTTTTTCAGTGCTAACTGCGTGGAGCTTCTAAATAGTGATAAATAATTTTACCACCTTGCTTTGCAATTCCTCTAAAATGTTTAAAGTCTTCCCTTTGAACAAGAAGAGGTTGAAATAAGAGAAAATGTTCTTTTTCAACTACAAGTTCATCTATCTCTCCCTTTTTCAATGCGTCAAGCTGCTCATTTGCTTCTTCTCTATCCACTAAAAACACCTCTTTTATACTTATAGCTCATCTTTCTTATTCATACGCTCTAAAATACGGCGCTTCTGATATAGCATTATACCAGCTTCTGCAACGTCCTGCATCATTGACTTATTAATAAATGCTCCAAAAAAAACACCTGCAATAGGGACAAGTTGAAAAAGTTTCTTCCATCCAAAGTTATCTCTATACGTGTAGACTACCTCACGCCATCCTTGCAGCTGTGAAGCCATTGCAGCATATTCATATTCTCCGTTACGGTAAAGAGCTAAATCCTCTAGAATAGCTTTTTTTCCAACAACATCAGCAGAAGAAAATTGCAGGCATTTTACGATAAAAGCCCGCTCTTTTTTATCATTTGGATCATATCCATAGCAAACTGCTATATCTTGAAGCGTTTTAAGTGACAGCCCAAGCAAGGCAGGAATATCAACAGCAAGGGTAAATACTCCCCCAAAACCTGTGGTTGCTCCTTGAACTGTTGCCATATTCCCTCTGTTTTTTTGAATGCTTTCACTTACAGCATTCATTACAGCTACAGGAACTTTGTCTATGTCTTCTATTGTTTCTGGATTAATTCCATTATTTTGCTCACGCAAACGTTTTAGTACGCCCTTTTCACTTGTTAAATACTTTCCTCCACTTTGAACAAAGCTTCCTAGCTCATCTAGCAAAGAACCAATTTTCTTTTGAATAAAAGCAGGCGTTAATTTATCTATAATTTTAAAAGGAATACGGCTGAAACGTTCCCAAAACCATAAGCCCTTTTGATCTTTTTCCCATTCTTCAATTTCTTTTAACATCTCTTGAAGTGTTTCTCTATTTTCCATCCGCTCTCTCCTTACTTTCAAAAACTTCAGCTTTCATCATAATACGTTTAAAACAGAGATAAAGTTTCAACTTAAATAGGGCTTCTTTCCCTTTTTTATCTTAACCAAAACTATACCCCAAATTACTTACAATGTCAGTTCAAATGTGCTATTTTTATAGAAATGTCTTTACTGATTTTGTTTTTTAAGGCAAAATATTTAAAAAAGTAATTTTCAAAAAAATGAAACTTTTTTTAATCAGTAATCGTTAATGTTATTAAAACGCTTTTGTAAAGGGGAGAGAGCATGAAGATTGCGGAGATTGGAAACGTTATTCAGTTTAAGGATGGATTGAAAGGAATTGTAGAAAAAGTAAACGAAAACTCTGTTATCGTTGATCTTACGTACATGAGCAACTTTCGAGAATTAGATTTAGAACATAAAACCGTTGTGAACCATAAAAACTATCAAATTATTGAAGAAACCCTATAGATTAAAAAAACGCAGTAGAGTCTCTACCGCGTTTTTTTACTGTGTTTATCTATAACCTGTTTCTTTTGCTCTTTTGTTAAAATGCCGATTTTATAAAATAAATAAGCGTATTTCTGAACTTTGTTCACCGTATTTCGCTCCTTTTTACTCTATTATATGGCAGAGGTAAAAAAAGTTTCCTTAACGCAATAATAAACCAAGCCCTTTTCAAAAAGCAAGAAAAAAAGCTAGAGCTTTTGCTCTAGCTTACATATGTTGTACAGATTGTTGGTTCACTACTTCATTACAATGGCCATTAAAAATTTCATCACTTTCGTGAACATGAACCCCATTTTGTTCAACTAATGCTGCTGCAACCATTGCTTTTGCAACATTTTCACATTTAATTGGTTTATATTTACGATATTTTCCTACAAAAGCAAAAGAGAACAGTCTCATTAAACTAAAGATTGTTTTCTCATATAATCCTATCCGTTCTCTTTTTCCGATCAGAACTGATGGACGGAAAAAATGGGTAGATCGAATATAAAGCTGACAAATGTCTTCCTCTGCCTGCCCTTTTACTTTAATGTAGAAAAAAGGTGAGCGCAGATTAGCACCTATTGAGGTTACTGCTAAAAAGCTTCGAGCCTTTTGACTTTCTGCACATTTTGCTGCAGCAAGAGGGTACTCATAATCCGCTTTTAAAAACTGTGCTTTTGTCCCTGATTGTTTCATTGTTGATCCAATACAGCAAAAAACATGGTCAACTTCAAATTCCTTCTCATACTCTTTTAAGTCATCAAAACTCGTGCGGATTTGACGAAGTTTTTCATGTTGAATAGGTAATGTTTTTTGTACAAATACCGTTACTTTTTCATACAGCTTGTTGTCTAATAAAAGGTGCAAAAGCTCTTTTCCAATAAGACCCTCAGCGCCAAGCAACACTGCTGAACGTTGTTCCACTGCTCTCACCTTCTTATACCATTTTTCCCTAGAGAATACTTAAGTGACACTTATGAAAAGTGTCACTTATACGTTAACGGTTATCAATTTTCTCTGGATAAAGATCATGATTCATTAGACGATGTTCGGCAATACGTTCGTATTTTGTCCCTGGTTTTCCATAGTTTACATACGGGTCAATTGAAATACCACCACGTGGTGTAAATTTCCCCCATACTTCAATGTAACGTGGATCCATAAGCTCGATTAAATCGTTCATAATGATATTCATGCAGTCTTCATGAAAATCTCCATGATTTCTGAAACTAAATAAATACAGTTTTAATGATTTACTTTCAACCATCTTTTGATCTGGAATATAGCTAATATAAATTGTAGCAAAATCTGGTTGATTTGTTTTAGGACAAAGACTTGTAAACTCAGGACAGTTAAACTTTACAAAATAATCGCGATTTGGATGTTTATTATCAAACGATTCCAGCACTTCTGGAGAATAGTGAAAAGTATATTCTGTTCCCTGATTTCCTAGTAATGTTACACCTTCAAGTTCTTCATTTTTACGACCAGTCAATTGTCGTTCCCCACTTTCTACGCTAGTCATTCTAACAGCGTTTTTCATTTTTGTGAATAGTTCTGTGCATATTTTTTATTAAAAATTTTTTTCCTTTTATACACCGCGCTTGTTTCCCCACACAAGAGTATGAAGTTGAGGCAAAACACGGGCATGATTCATTTTTTTAGATCCCACGGCTTTATCAATAAGCCACTCATACTTTACGAGAAGATTGTTCAGTAAGTCCTCATCATTTGCTGTTGTCACATCATCGTTTCCAACCTGCAAATAAAAAGAAACGTCGGGATAGCGACTGTGAATAGCTTCCGCAAATTCAAAGTCTTCATCATTAAAAACAACCACTTTCAAACTTACATGGTTAAGACGTTCTCCTTGTTTAAGTCGCTCCATCACTTCATCAAGAACTTCCAAGTTTGGTTTCATCTTAGAACTTGGAGGTTTTGGAGAGATTGTTAGATCATTGATTTTCAAAAACCAGTCTTGATAGCGACTTCCTTGTGTTTCAAGACCTGTTTCAATTCCTTTTTGTGAAAGAAGGTCAATAAGTTCATCTAAATGTTTTAAGAGCGCTGGATTCCCTCCAGAGATTGTTACATGATTAAAGTGCTCTCCACCTATGTCAAACAACTTCTGTAAAATTTCTGAAGCCTCCATCATTTTAATATCTTCTTTTGCAGAACCGTCCCATGTAAAAGAGGAATCGCACCAAGCGCAGGAGTAATCACAACCTGCTGTACGCACAAACATAGTCTTACGCCCAACGACCATTCCTTCCCCTTGAATGGTTGGACCGAATATTTCTAAGACGGGAATTTTATGACTCACTTTTCTTCCCTCTTTTCGGACGATACACAACATAACTTGTTGGCGTTTCTCGCAAGAAGACTTGCAAACAAACTGGTTTGTTTTCTAATGTATCTAAATGCTTTTGAATGCGCTCATAAATTGTACGTGCAACAACCTCTGTTGTCGGAAAGAAGTTAGGATCACGGTCATCAAATGCTTCATGATCATTTAACAACGTATGATCAAACTCTTTTGCCACAAGTTTTTTCAAACTTTGAAAATTTACTAAAAATCCTGTTTCATCAAGCTCGTCACCTGCGATAGTCACGTTAGCAAAGTACGTGTGACCGTGCATGTTTTGACATGCTCCTGCACTTTCATGAGGAACAAAGTGAGCTGATGCAAAATGCATATCTTTGTTTAGTTCATAGCTAAAATCATGAGCGACGCTCGGATAAATTTGCTGTAGCATTTTTCTCCTCCTCTTTCTCAGCCAAGTATTGATCAAGCCCATTTTTTCTTAGTTTACATGCTGGGCATTCTCCACAGCCATCAGCTTTGATGCCGTTATAACATGTAAGCGTGTTATAGCGAATATAATCGAGAGCACCAAGCTCATCAGCTAATTTCCACGTATCTTTTTTATCAATCCACATTAGTGGCGTATGAATTACAAAGTTATGATCCATTGATAAGTTAAGCGTAACATTTAATGATTTAACAAAAATATCTCGGCAATCTGGGTATCCCGAGAAGTCTGTTTCACAAACCCCTGTTACAAGATGGCGCGCACCCTTCCCTTTTGCCATAATCGAAGCAAATGATAAGAAGAGCAAGTTTCGGCCGTCCACAAACGTTGTTGGAAGCTCTCCTTCCTTCTCCTCTATTTCAATATCAGATCGCGTAAGAGCATTTGGAGCAAGCTGATTTAATAAAGACATATCAAGCACTGTATTTTCTACACCAAGATCTTTTGCAATTTCTTCCGCAACTTCTATTTCTTTATTGTGTCTTTGTCCATAATGAAACGTCACCGTCTCAACTTCTTCAAAGTTTTCAAGTGCCCAAAATAGACACGTTGTGCTATCTTGTCCACCACTAAATACAACAACTGCTTTCTCATTTTTCAACACGAACAACTCCTTAACAAACTTAATTTATGCACAAAAAAAGCGAACTTTTAAAAAGTTCGCTTCACTTATCATTGTAAAAAAATACCTAAATATAACTAGAGCAACCGAAAAAAGACCATAGCTTTCCCCTGTTCAAAAAGCGGAGCTATCGTGTTGCTTAGTTTTTTATCGAGGGAGTTTGCGAACCTCTCCCATGCAAGGGCATGGATTTTCAATATATTTTTCTATCCTACTATAGCATATCTTTTTTACTGAGGACAGGTTTTTATTTATATCTCATCAAAAAAGCTAACAAATGTGTTAGCTTTTTTACAATACTATTATTTTTCCTTTTTGTTTGGATAAGGACTTGTTTCTGAAGCAAGCTCTTCGAATGTTTTCACTTTCCCATGTGGCTGTTGAGTTTGCTTTCGGACATTCCATTGACGCTCTTGTTCATGCTTTGACTTTGTCAAACTTCTCATTCCTTTCTCTATCCATTCCTTTATTAGACTACACTTTTCCTCGTATTTTATCCGCTTCCTTTTTATATAATAAGGAAGATTTCCTGCAAAAAAAGGTTTGAAGGAAACTCATAGTGTAAAATAGTAAAGAAAAGGATTTTTATCCATACATGCAATTTACTTACGGCAGAGAAGGTGAAATTATGGGCATCGGCAAAAGAATGTTAACACGCTATATGTCAAAAGCTATTCCATTTGTTAAAAATAAAAAGCGTAGCGCGTCTCTTTTAACAGGAGTTATTCACAAAGTAAAAAAACGTTCTTTCAAACAAAGCAAAGAAGAGCTTACATGGCTTATCAATATGTTTAGGGACTGGATTAAAGGAGACTATCCTAATATCCCTAAACGCACATTACTCACTGTAGCAGGCACTCTTCTTTATGTTCTGTCTCCTATTGACCTTGTTCCAGATTTTTTATTTCTGATTGGTGTCTTAGATGATTTTGCTGTCATCAGTTTTGCAATGAAACAAATTGAAAAAGATATTAACCAGTACAAAGCCTGGTTTCAAAGTCAAAAGCGACCTCTTGAGCTACCGGAAGATACTATTTCTTCTACAAAATAAAAATAAGCTACTGTAAAAGTAGCTTATTTTTTTAAATGAGCTTGAAACCAGTTTTGAATCTCTGCATCTGTTTCTTTTTCATATTGACTTAATGGATGATCTCCATTTGGGTAAATAACAAGCTTCACTTCCTTGCTCTCATCTTGTAACTTCTTCACAAGCTTCTCTGCTTGTGTATAGTGAACAAGCTTGTCATTTGTTCCATGCAAAAGCAACAGTGGAGAATTCACTTTGTCAGGCCAATATACAACAGAGCGAGATCTATAAGCATCTTTGCTTTCTTGGGGGGGACCAACAATTTGATCTAATACTTCTTTCATTTTAGGACCGCGCTGATCATAAAACTGAAACATATCTGTAATGCCTGATTTAACAACGACTGCATCAAACTTTATATTATTCTTCATTAAAAGATATGTCATCATACCGCCTCTTGAATATCCAAGCGCAACTTTGTGATTTTCATCCGTATATGGAAGACCTTCAGCATAATTTAAAAGATTTATAACATCATGAATATCTTGTCCTCCATATGTTTCGGTTCCTTCACTTCCACCGTTGCCACGATATTGACTTGCAATTACAACATATCCTCTACTTGCCCATGAGGCGAGGTAAGCTAACCTTTCCTCATTAATTTGGCTATAATGACCATGACCGCCTCTATTATATACAAGAATAGGCCACTTTCCTTCCGTTCCTTTTGGCTTTAGCAAATATCCTTTGATTTTCAGCTCATCGCTAGGATATGTTAGTTCATACGTATCAACGCTATTTTGATATGAAGAGGAAACGTGAATTTTACGTTGAATATCATTGCTTCCCTCTCCTCTTGTTCCAACAAAAAGCAAAAAGCTACAGATGACAACTCCTACAAGTAGTAGGATTGCTTTTTTCATGTTCTTCTCTCCTATGCTCAAAATGGTGTTTATAGTATGTGCTTAACAATGATGATTTTATAGTTGGTAATAAAGTGAAACTTTTTACAAAGATTGGTTCTTATGAATCTTTTCAGTAAGAAAAAGGATTTAATATAGTTCTAATTTCTTTCTTATGAAGATTTTTTAGCTACTCCAATCCCTGTATAAGCAAATATAATTGAAAATAATGGACAGAACAATAGGAAAAAAGCCCACGGAACATACGTTTGTACAGAGACGCCTAGGACCTGAGAAATGAATGCACCGCTTACTCCCCACGGAATAAGGGGATTTACAAGCGTTCCTGCGTCTTCTAATGTACGAGCTAAGTTTTTATTTTCTAATCCGTACTTATTATATAAAGGCTTGAAAGTTTGACCTGGAAGTAAGACTGATAAATATTGTTCTCCTGTAATAAGGTTAACACCAATACTAGCTAGAGCTGTTGAAAAAATAACGTCTCCGCTTCGCTTTATTAGTGAAATAATTCCTTCAAGGAAGGCAGTAATAACGCCAACAGTCTTCATTAATCCCCCAAGTGATAAAGCAATCATAACGAGAGACACAGAACTCATCATTGATTGAAGACCGCCTCTATTTACAATACCGTCTACAATTTTATTACCTGAATCAATGCTTACACCATCTTGCAATGCTAGCAATACTTCTCCTATTGCAAACTGAGGTTGCACAAGAACAGTTGTGATAAAAGCTGTTAAAATACCAATAATGAGAGTTGGAATAACATCTTTTCTTCTAATAGATAAGAAGAGAACAATAAGGGGAGAAATTAATGTTAACAAGCTCAACGTAAATTCATTTGATAAAACCTCTTTAACAGCTGCAATCTGCTCGTAATCAAGATTTTCTGCAGCATTTCCTTGCAGCCCTAGGACTAAAAAGAGAACAGAGCTTAATAACAAACTTGGCACCGTCGTCCACATCATATGACGAATATGTGTGAACATATCGACTTCTACAATCCCTGCTGCAAAATTAGTGGTGTCTGAAAGAGGAGACATTTTATCTCCAAATGCAGCTCCTGAAATAATAGCTCCAGCAGCAAGGGCAGGATCGACGCCCATTACAGAAGAAATACCCATAAGTGCTACTCCAACAGTACTAACTGTTGTAAACGTACTTCCTGTAAAAGTAGAAATTAAAATCGTAATAAATAAACTACTTACTAAGAAATAGTGCGGAGACAAAAAGTCAAATCCAAAATAAAGAATCGTTGGAATTGTACCGCTCATCATCCATACAGAAATTAATACACCTACTAATGAAAGGATTAGAATGGGTTTAATACCTAATGAAATCCCCTCTATAATTCCTTTTTCAAGTTCTTTCCATTTGATACCCTTTATAAAGCCAAAAAAGCCTAAAAGGATAACGCTACCTAGAATAGGAATATGAGGAGGAACTTTAAAAATAAATAAACAAACAAAAATGAGGGCTAATATAAGAACAATAATTCCGAGTGCTTCTATAAATGATAATTTCTTTTTCATGCTAATACGAGACTCCTTTTCTACTTCAACGCTTTTGTGCAACAGAGTAAATTATAACGTCTTCCACTGTCTTCTGTAAATTTTCTTTTATTTCAGTTTTTAAGAGCAGTTTACTTGCGTAAAAAAACGGGAAGATTTATACTGAACTTCACCATTTAATATTAATTTCTCAAAAAAAGCAGAGCCAATTTCTTGTTATCCTCACGAGTAAAGTGTATGATAAGAACCACAAAGGTCAAAGATAGTCAAACAAAACTCTTGATAAACAAAATTAAAAGGTGTACAATAGCCTTACAAAGGTCAAAGATAGTCAAAGTCAAAGCAAAATTTTTGACTTTATCACTCTATTTTTGATATAACTTTTAAAATTACTATTGGTTTTATAGAGACAGATATATAGGAGGCAGATATATGATGTTATGTCAAAACTGTGGTCACAACAAAGCCAATATTCAGCTAAATCTTCAAATTAATGGTGAACGTAATCAATATCAACTTTGTCATACATGCTATCAAGAACTACAACAAAAACATAAGACTCCTGCAGGATCTGGAGGTGGATTTATGAACATTGATGACTTATTTAAACATTTAGCATCATCATCTTCACAACCTGAGCAACAGAACAATCCACCATCTTCACAAAATGGTGGGGGAGGCTTCCTAGATCAATATGGAAGAAATATTACAAATGCAGCGAAAGCTGGCCTTATTGATCCAGTCATTGGTCGTGACGAAGAAGTAGAACGTGTAAGTGAGATTTTAAATAGAAGAAATAAAAACAATCCGGTTTTAATTGGAGAACCTGGTGTTGGTAAAACAGCCATTGCTGAAGGTCTTGCTTTAAAAATTGCAAATGGTGATGTACCAAGCAAGCTAATGAATAAGGAAGTTATTCTTCTTGATGTGGCATCTCTTGTTGCAAATACAGGAATTAGAGGTCAATTTGAAGAACGCATTAAATCGCTAATTACAGAACTCCAGTCTCGTAAAAATATTATTCTCTTTGTGGATGAAATCCACTTACTTGTTGGCGCTGGTTCTGCGGAAGGTTCAATGGATGCGGCTAACATCTTAAAACCTGCTCTTGCTCGCGGTGAGCTTCAACTTATCGGAGCAACAACGCTAAAAGAGTATCGCAACATTGAAAAAGATGCTGCGCTAGAGCGTCGATTCCAACCAGTAATGGTTCATGAACCTTCTGAAGAGGAAGCCTTTGCTATTCTTCAAGGTATCAAAGAAAAATATGAACAATATCATGGAGTAACGTTTACAGATGAAGCGCTAAAAGCATGTGTATCTCTTTCACATCGTTACATCCAGGACCGCTTCTTACCTGATAAAGCAATCGACCTTCTTGATGAAGCTGGTTCAAAAATGAACTTAAAAGCTGGCGTGCAAGATCATAAGGAAGTTGAAGCTCGTCTAGCTGAGATTGCAAAGGAAAAAGAAGCAGCGCTGAAGGAAGAAAAATACGAAGTTGCAGCTAAACTTCGCGATGAAGAAGTGAGACTAGACTCTTCTCTCAAAGGCGATAGTAACGATTCACTTACTATTGAGATTTCTCACATTGAAGAAATTGTCGAGAAGAAAACAGGCATTCCAGTTGGAAAACTTCAAGAAAATGAAGCAAATAAAATGAACAACTTAGCTGACAGCTTAAATAGCCACGTGATTGGCCAAAAAGAAGCTGTTTCTAAAATTGCTAAAGCAATCCGTCGTTCAAGAGCTGGGCTGAAAGCAAAACACCGTCCAATTGGTTCTTTCCTCTTTGTAGGACCAACAGGTGTTGGGAAAACTGAGCTTACAAAAACACTTGCAAAAGAGCTGTTCGGTACGAAAGATTCAATGATTCGGCTTGATATGAGTGAATACATGGAGAAACATGCCGTATCTAAACTTATCGGTTCACCTCCTGGTTATGTTGGACATGAAGAAGCTGGTCAGCTTACTGAAAAAGTGCGTCGTAATCCATATTCACTAATTTTGCTTGATGAAATTGAAAAAGCACATCCAGATGTTCAACACATGTTCTTGCAAATCATGGAAGATGGCCGTCTGACAGACAGCCAAGGACGAACAGTAAGCTTTAAAGATACCGTTATTATTATGACAAGTAATGCAGGTGCTGGCGTTAAGAAAATTACGGTTGGATTTGAAAATAGCGCTATAAAAGATACTTCTGTTCTTGAGTCACTTTCTGCTTACTTCAAACCAGAGTTTCTTAACCGCTTTGATAGCATTGTTGAATTCAATCATCTTGAAAAAGAAGATCTTATTAAAATTGTAGAT
This sequence comes from Priestia filamentosa, assembly GCF_900177535.1. Classification (NCBI taxonomy): domain Bacteria; kingdom Bacillati; phylum Bacillota; class Bacilli; order Caryophanales; family Bacillaceae; genus Priestia; species Priestia filamentosa. The sequence goes on along the minus strand of NZ_FXAJ01000003.1, from coordinate 95,369 downwards.
TTAATGGTTGAAGAACTGAATGAAACGCTAAAAGAACAAGATATTGATGTTACTATTTCACAAGAAGTTAAAGAAAAAATTGCTGAACTTGGATATCATCCAGAATTCGGAGCTCGTCCACTACGTCGAGCAATTGAAGAACATCTTGAAGATGCTATTACAGACCGTATTCTTGATGAGCCTGACGTGAAAACACTGAATATTATTATTGAGAATGATGATATTGCAGTTAAAGCATAAATAAAAAAATCCCCTCTTAGCTAAGAGGGGATTTTTTTATATTATTGCTGATCGTCTGCGTTGTCTTCGCCTTCAGTTTGATCATCACTATTATCATCTGTATTTCCTTCTTCAGTGTCAGTTGCATCATCTGTTGTATCATCCTCAGCTGGCTCCTCTTCTGTAGAGGTACCTTCATCTGTGGAAGTTTCTTCCTCAGTAGAAGCATCCTCTTCTGTTGAAGCATCTTCGTCTGTTGAAGTCTCCTCTTCTGTACTAGAAGTATCTTCGCCAGTACCGCTTGTTTCTGTTTCTTCAGTGTTGTCTGTGTTGTTTTCCGTTTCGTCTTCTCCATTTGCGTTACAAGCTGTCACAAGCATTAGAGCTAAAGCAGAACCAACTAATTTGATTAATAAACTCTTGTTTTTCATATGCAAGCTCCCCTTTTCTAATTCAGATTTTGGGCAATACATGATAAGTTGTCCGCCCTACAGAAATTATATATAATTCTCTTTGTCGAAAGGAGTATTTTACCATTTTATCATTCAATCTTTACAGCTTCTTCATTCATTTACATTGCGTCTACACTACATAGGAAAATAGAGCTGTCTTTCTTAACAATCTTAACAATTAGAAAAAACCTCTTATATTTTTTACATCGTTTTTTTTAACTTTATCAAAACTTATCCTTTATTATGGTATGATGGGAATGTTAAACATTTGTCGAATATTTGTGAAAGGTCGATGTAGGATGTCAGAAAGTATGAAGTTGATCCAAAATCGAAATACGATTTTAGTAAAGCTATTGTGGTTCTTCTTTATGGCAGATCTTATTGCCATTTTTACTGTTAATTCGAAAGTAGAGGTTGTGTATACTTTTATCGGATTTTCAGCAATTGTGGGATTATGTTTGCTTATTCCATTATCTGCACTTATTCTCTATTGTAAAAATCATGCGATAACAATGTATAGCATCATTACAGCATTTTATATTTATATCGTATATCTGATTATGTCTAACCCTTCTTTGGTAAATTACCTTTTTCTACTACTCGGCATTATGATTTGCTTCTTTTATCAAGATGGAAAATTAATCGTTTTGTCATCAATTGCATCCATTTTGTTACTTGGATACTTTTATACAACTCAGTTTTCTATCATAGTAGAATCCATGACAAAGTTTGATGTTATTTATTTCATTCTATTTATCATATTTTCAGCTATTTTATATGGATACTATGCTCGTTTTACCAATCGACTATGGTTAAAAGTATTTAGCGAAGTCAAAGAGAAAGAGGAAGCGCTTCACTCAGCACAAGAGCATTTTCAAGCTTTTTTTATGTATAACAATGATGCAATGGTTGTTGTAGATTTACTAGGAAATGTTATTAACGTAAATCCGGCTTATGAACGCATTTATGGATGGAAAAAAGAAGATATTTTAGGGGAGTTTCTCCCTTCCATTCCGGAAACACATATAAAAGAAGCGAAGCAGCGCTTTTGTCGTGTTGAAAAGGGAGAGCGAATCATCGGATTTGAAACTGTCGACATATGTAAAGATGGAACGCTCATCCATGTAGAAATTACGATATCTCCCATTTGTGACCAGTTTGGGAAGGTGATTGCTCTTTCTGAGATTTGTCGGGATATTACGGAAAGGAAAGCAACGGAAGAACTTTTAAGACAGCGTGATAAGCTTGTCTTAGCTGGAGAAATGGCTGCTGGAGTAGCACATGAGGTACGTAATCCGCTCACATCCTTGAACGGGTTTATTCAGCTTATTCATGAGACAGATTCAAAGCATAGAACATATACAACAATTATGCTCTCAGAATTAAAGCGAATTAATGATATCGTAGGAGAATTTCTTTTGCTTGCAAAGCCTCAGTCCCTTCATATGGAAATTGGTCTTCTTGAAAAAGTATTGTCAGATGTTACTCTCCTTTTTAAAACAGAAGGTGCTTTAAATAATATTTCAATCTCTCTTGAACCATTTCAAGAACCTGCTTATATTCAAGGAGACACAAATCAGCTTAAACAAGTTTTTATCAATTTGCTCAAAAACTCGCTTGAAGCTATGCCTAACGGAGGGAAAATCATCATCACTCCAAAGACTACAGAAGATGGCTTTGTGGATATATTTATTAAAGATAACGGAGTTGGAATTTCCAAAGCCCTTCTTTCTAAAATTCAAGAACCCTTTTTCACAACAAAAGAAAAAGGCACAGGGCTTGGACTTGTCATTATTCAAAATATTCTTCATCAACATCAAGGATCATTTGTCATTTATGATTCAAAGATAAATGAAGGAACAACAGTAAGAGTTCGTTTACCTGTTATAAATATTTCATAGTAAAAAGGCGCTAAAACTAGCGTCTTTTTATTTATGAAAAGAACTTGCGTGAAGTCCTACCTTTTTTAAAAGCTCAATAGCAGTTTCTTTTTCATCTTGTGATAAAGGATTGAAAAGTTCATGGATTCTCTCAGCATGAGGTTTAAAAATATCTTCAATAATCTCCTTACCTTCATCAGTAATTTCTGCATATGTAACACGTCTATCTGTTGGACATGCTACACGTTTTAAAAACCCCTTCTTTTCTAACTTATCTACAACATAGGTAATACTACCGCTAGCTAATAAAATTTTTCCTCCTATTTGTTGAAGTGGCTGTCCTCCTTTATGATAAAGAAGTTCTAATACCGCAAACTCTGTTGGGTTCATACCATAACCTTGAATAATGTGTTGTACTTGATCATTTATTGATCTACTTGCTCTAGATAAAACGATAAAAAGCTTTAACGATTGGTCAAGCTCTTTATTTGTTAATTCATTTCCCATCTCTAAACTCACCCTCTATTTATCTCAACTTCAAGATATAATCATACTAAATTAGAAATTTATTTGTCAAACCTTACCTTACAATTTATTCTACTTTCTTCTCTTAGCTTTCCATTTACCTTTAATATCCATTATACAAGAAATTTTCCCCTCTTCCCACTCTTATGAAACGTATACAAAGATAGTTTTACTCTTTTTCATTTGATATAATCAAAAAATGGATATTGTATAAAGGAGCTATTCGAGTTTGATACTTCGATCACTTTTTTCTAAATGGCGAACGTCTCATTTACTTTTATATTTAGTTATTGTATTAATTCCTTCCCTTCTTATCAGTACAGTTGCAACCCAATGGCGGATAAATGTTTTACAAGAACAAGAAACAAAACAAGCGCTTCATATTGCATCTCTGCATAAAAATTACGTGGATCGCTTTATTAGTGAAATTATTACGAGTATTGAAACAATGGCAATCTCTTCTTATGCTGAAGATCAGTCTTTTGAACAGCTTCAAGCTATCTTTGAAAGAGCACAGCAAAAGGACGCAAGGTTATCCGGTATTTACTATTACGATATAGATGGAAATACAAAGTTTGGTTCAAATGCTCTGCTGCAACCTTTTAATGTAAGTGATCATCCCTTTTTTAAAGAACTCCTAGAAACTAGAAATACAACGATTTCAAATGCATATTACGAGCCAACAACAGGCCGATATATTATTACAATTGCTACTCCATTACTTGATGATCAAGGAGAAATTAAAGCTGTAATCGCAGCAAATTTGCGTGTTCGGTATGTAGCAACCGTTTTAGAAGAGCTTACACCAGATGAAAGTGTAAAGCTGCTTGATGAAAACAATAAAGAAATTTTTCATACAGGGAAAGACCTAAAAACCGAACATAAAACAACAATAGATACCCAGCTTGAGCGAGTACCGTGGACAGTTTCTGTAGCTACTTCTAATGTTAACCAAGGAACCTTTGGCCCATTCTTTGCTTTTTCCTTTTTTGGTTCTTTTATTGTGATGAGCGTTCTTTTTTTAAATTTTAGAATTAGGATGCTAAAAAGACAGGCGCTTCAAGAAAGAATCCAAAATGAAGCTCAAAAACTTGAACTTGTCGGAACTCTTGCAGCAAGTACTGCACATGAAATTCGAAATCCCTTAACAGGAATTAAAGGTCTTGTGGCCCTTTTAAGCGAAAAACATAAAGGAGAACAAGATCAGTTTTATTTTTCAGTTATACAAACAGAAATTGAACGAATCAATGAAATTGTTAGTGAATTTCTTATTCTTGGCAAACCTGTCGTAGAAAAACAAGGATACTATCATCTACAACAAATACTATCCGATGTTACACCTATTATAAAATCAGAAGCCAACTTACATAATATCGAGGTCATAACAACTCTTCCTCCAGAGCCTCTTTATGTTCTTTGTACAAGAGATCATTTAAAACAAGTTGTTCTGAATTTAGCAAAAAATGCCTTAGATTCAATGCCAGAGGGAGGAACATTAACCCTTTCTCTTTCCAAAAGACAAGAAGTTGCCATCTTGCATGTCCAAGATACAGGGACTGGGATATCCAAAGAAATACTTTCGAAAATTTTCCACCCTTTCTTTACGATGAAAGATACAGGAACTGGACTTGGACTTGTTGTTTGCAAACGAATTATTGAAGCTATTGATGGGACAATTGAAATCGATAGTACAGTAGGAAAAGGAACAAATGTTATTGTCACAATCCCAATTCAAACAGAGCATACCGAAAGCTAAAAATTCATGTTGCTTTCGTTTTACTCTCTCATTTGCGATAATAAAAGAAATCTATGTATAGGTTAGTGGTGAAAATATGACACGATCACATCTTATTTTTGATTCATCTATTGGAAAACAAAAACCCGAAACAATTGTTAACAGACAAAATCCTTGTCCGTTTTGTAATGTAGAAGCTCTCACTCACATTATGGACCAAAAAGACTCCATTATTTGGCTTGAGAACAAGTATCCAGTTTTACAAGATGCATTTCAAACCGTCATTATTGAAACAGATGAATGCACCTCAGAGCTTTCTTTATATTCAAAAGAACACCTTCATAAGCTCATCGATTTTGCGTTGGAAAAGTGGAAAGAAATGCAGGAAAATAGCGAATATAAATCTGTTCTGTTTTTCAAAAACCATGGTCCTATGTCTGGAGGTTCTTTACGTCATCCACACATGCAAATTGTAGGACTTAAAAATGTTGATGCTTATAGAGAATTAGACGAGCGACAGTTCGAAGGATTAACTATTCATGAGGAGAACGGGATAATATTTAATCTTTCTACTCTCCCAAGAGTTGGTTTTTTCGAATTTAATGTTCACTTAAAACAAGACGGAGAACAAACAATATTTGCTGATTTGCTACAAACGGCTGTTCACTATGTATTACATCATTTTCATAGAAATTGTACGAGTTATAATTTATTTTTCTATCCCCTTCGAAATAAGGAAGTTGTTGTGAAAATTCTACCGCGATTTTCAACATCTCCTCTTTTTATGGGCTACGATATTGCTCAAGTTTCTAACAAGCTCTCAGACGTCGTCCACCAAGTTCAAGAACTGTACTTTTCTCAAAAAAAATAACTTAAATAAGCTATATTCCTTCTTTGAACGGAATATAGCTTATTATTACAGCACAAGACAGCCCTTCTTATGCATATGGTAAAAAAGTGACTCTCTCTGATCATTGACGACTATTAAAGGAGCTTAAACATTTATGAAGGAAGTTTTAATCGGGAGCATTTTATCAGCTCTTTCAACAGGCTTAGGAGCTCTTCCAATCTTATTTATTCAACATCTCTTAACACACAAATGGCGTGATATTTTATTAGCTTTTACAGCCGGTGTTATGACAGCTGCTGCTACAATGAGTCTTATTCCAGAGTCTTTACAAACAGGCGGTCTTTTCCCTTTAACGATTGGATTATTGTTAGGAACCCTTGCTTTAACATTACTTGAACGGAATATTCCTCATATTAATTTAGAACACCAAAAAACAGGCATTCAGTTTGATGAGAAAGCTTTTCTGATCGTTGCAGCGATTACTTTGCACAACATTCCAGAAGGTCTTTCCGTTGGAGTTAGCTATGCTTCTGATGTGGATAATACAGGTAACTTAATCGCGCTTGCCATCGGGTTACAAAACGCGCCTGAAGGGTTGCTTGTTGCTTTATTTTTAGTGCAACAAAAAATGCACCGTTTCAAAGCTTTTATTATAGCAACACTAACAGGTACTGTAGAAATAGTTGCGGGTCTTCTTGGCTTTTATCTTACATCTTTCTTCGATTCTCTTGTTTCCTATGGCCTTGCTTTTGCAGCAGGAGCGATGCTTTATATCATTTATAAAGAACTGATTCCAGAAAGTCATGGAGATGGGAATGAACAGACATCCACTCATTCTTTTATTATTGGTGTTCTTTCCATGATTCTGCTCATCAATTTGTTTTAAATTATAAAAAGCCTGATTGAATTACGATCCATTCAATCAGGCTTTTTATATACATTTTTTATACAAATGTTCTCAGTATATTCTATAATAATCATAAACTCTTAGTTGTTAAGCTTTTCTCTTCTCTATGTTGAAAAACGATAAAACAAATCATTTATTTAGAAAAAGCAAGTGACGTTGGTAAAATAGTAAAGAAAGGCCTCTTGTCTTCCTGCTTTTGTTCAAGACATCGCTGATATCTATTTAATAGCTCGTCCAATTCTTGGCTGCAGAAAATGGTATCTTTATGTGTATAACCTTTTTGCTCAGCAAGTTTACACATCTCTTGTCTTTTGTGTAAAATTTCGCCCAGCAGTGCCTCTGCTTTACCATCACTATACGTTTGCAACATTTTATCCTCCCTTGCCATTAAAAGTAACCCCCTTATGCTTCATTACAAATTCTACTAAAATTGTAAACAGGTTTGCAATAAGAAAAAAAACTTTTTCATTACTTCTTAACAGCTTTGTAAAACAAATGTCGTAAATAACATGATTCACATAATGTTACAGCATAGATGTGATATACAAAAAGACGTATATGAAAAGCTACTAAGAGTATAGCTATATTCTTTTGTTTAGATTAACAGTATATTTTGATTTTGTAAAATGATAGTATTTATTGGAACAATACCCCACAAAATACCGCCTAAACATAAATATATTATATAGGAAAGTGTGCCTACTTAAATAAAAAATGATTTCTGCATTTTTGCAGAAATCATTTCCTTAAGAGTATATTATTTAGTATCAGCGTAGATTGGTACCCATCCTTCTGTTGTAACAAAAATACGGATTGCAACAACTTTTCTGTCATCCATAAGTGTAAAGTAATGCTGAATATTTTCAGGAACGGAAATAAGATCGCCAGGTTCAAGCTCAACATCGAAAAAGTGGCCATCTTTTCCTTGGATAACAAAAATGCCGTGTCCACTTACAATAAATCGAACTTCATCATCTGTATGATGGTGTTCACGCTGAAAGTTATTTAGCAGTTCATCTAGATTTGGAGTGGCAGCAGATAAAGAAATAACATCCTGAGCTTTATAGCCACGACGAGCCGAGATGTCTGCAATCTCTTCTTTAAATGTTGCTAAAATCTCTTCTTTTTCTTCTTCTTTTAAACGATAATTCTCTTGCAGGTGAATAGGTAACTTTGAAATATCCCAATTCTCATAGATTACTTCTTGACTTTGTAAAAATACCGCAACTTCCTCTTGATTTTCAACACGCTCATTTGTTTTATGTAAACGAATGTTTGCCATGTTTTCTCCTCCTTAGTTTGTAAACTCTATCTGTTTTGCAAAAAGCTTAAGCTTTAATAAATAGCTACATAAAAACTCATATGCTTCTAAATGACGTTTAGCTTCAAAAGCAGTTTTCCCCCATACTGTGATTCCGTGATTGCGAATTAATACAGCTCCTGTATCTTCCTTAATATGCTTTTCAAATACATCTCCAAGTTTTTGTAAATCCGCAAAATTTGGGATGATTGGAATCTCTACTTTCGCATCTTCTTCCCAAAGTCCTAATGCTTTAATAATCTCCTGCTTTGTAAACACAACTTTCCCCTGATCACCATAAAGTTCTGAAACAACGTTGTTATCAACTGTATGCACATGCAAAACGCATCCTGCTTTCGTTTTCTCATAAATAGCCGTATGGAGAACAGTTTCTGCAGAAGGTTTAAGCCCTGTTTCTTCTACAGAAAGCCCATGTTGATCTACAAGTAAAAAGTCTTCATTTGTACGTTTGCGCTTATCTTTTCCGCTTGCTGTAACAAGAAATGTTGTAGGACTTTCTGTTACTCTAATTGATAAGTTACCGCTTGTGCCGAAAAACCAGTCTCTTTCTGCCAATTCATCCTTGATATCAGCTAATTCAAGCCACTTTTCTTCGTACCCACTCATTTTAGTTCCTCCCTCACCCGCTTAATCTCAGAGATAACATCATAAAACGTGTCAAATGAAGCATGTGGTAGCTTTAATGTTTCACATTTCTCTAACAAGTAATCTCTAGCAATTACGAAATCAGCTTGCTTTGCAGCTTGAAAATCTGTGACAGAGTCGCCAATAACAATTGTAAATGCATCATCTTTTTGCAACGTTCTTAACAGCGATGGTTTACAGCACCCGCAACCGTTATCGCACTGACTATCACAGCTATGTGGCCAGCGAATTTGTACATTCTCTCCGCTAAAATCTCCTTTATTGCAATAGATAAAATCTTTTTCTATATAAGGAGAGAGAATAGGATGAACAAAAAAATCAATACCTCCACTTACGATATAAAGAGGAATGTTATGTTCTTTCACATACAAAACAAACTCACTGAAGCCATTGCGAATCTGCGCATTTTCTAATACATACTCTGTCATGTCTTCTTTAAGAGAAGATGGTAAAAGATTAAACATCTTTCCAACTCCATCTTTAATCGGGATTTCTTCAGCAAGCACTTGATCTTTTAATGAAACCCATTCTTTCGGCGCAAATTTTTTCATAATTTCAATAATGTTATCTTTAAATGTAACCGTTCCATCAAAATCACAAAACAAGATCAAATTCTTCATTTCACAACCTCTTTAGCTCCCCAAAGCTCAATCGCTTCTTTGAGGTCTTCGCTTGTTTCTGAAGCTTCTTGTAATGTTACTCCAGATACCGCAGCGTCAATGGCTGCTCTGAACGCTTTCCCTCCACCGACTGCTCCATTTGGGTGTCCATGTACGCCTCCACCAGCATTAATGATTGTATCTTTTCCAAAATCATCATAAATAAGAGGTACAAGGCCTGGATGAATCCCAGCTGATGGAACAGACCATCCTTTTTTCAAAGAGCTATTTTCTGTTAGATATTCATGGGTTTTAATTGCCTCACGATGATCAAGGGCAACACTTCCATATGGGGAAGGAAAAAGGGAGAAATCAGCTCCTGCTAAACGATTAAGCTTTCCAAAAAGCAATGAAGCACTTACTCCGTAAAAAGGTGATGAAGTCATTGCACCACTGAACGCTGGGTGCGCCATAATTGGCAGCCCGATTTCTTCATCTTCTCGAAGAGCTTGCAAAACATCTAAGCCATATGAGTACACGTTAAACAAAAGAGCATCTGCTCTAAGTTCTTTAGCACGCTTTGCTTTATCTTTTAGTTCGAATGTTTTACCAGATAAGTTTACAGCATAAAGCGTTCTTTTCCCTGTTTGTTCATAAACATCATCAAGTACTTTCTTCCCTTCACTAATTCGATTTTCAAAAGGTGTGAGTTTATTTTCAAATAAAATCTCATCATCCTTAATTAAATCTACGCCACCTAATGCCTGGTTTTTCAGCTGATTTTTTAAATAGGACATGTCACGTCCAATCACACCTTTAAAAATACTCATCACTAGAGGACGATTGTGCACATTAATTTTTGTACGTATTTCTTCAATGCCAAAGCGAGGTCCTGGAAATACTTTTGTTAGTTCTTCTGAAAGTTTTAGATCAACAAGTTTAATCTTCCCGTCTAAAGAAAGTTTTCCAAAAACTGTTGTTAAAATAGCTGGTATGTCATGAGAAAAGTTAGCAGAAGGATAAGCAATAGCCATTTCTGCTTTATAACCTCCCTCTTCTTCTCCAATGATTTCTGAATACACAACGCGACCTTTGTGTTGTTTTAACTGCTCTCTTTCTAAAAGAGGCAAGTCTGTCCATGAACCAACAGTAAGACCTAACGCTATCTTTTCTGCCTGTTCTTCGACTTTTCTATTTTTTAAAATGCTATGATATATTGCAATTACTTCGCTCATGTAGCGTCACCTCTTTATGTAAAAATAAAACCTCTCTTCAATCACTGATTGAAGAGAGGTTTTGTATGGTCCTCTTATCTCTCAGCATTGCTGTAAGATTTAGCACCGTACTTTATAGCCGGTTGCCGGGCTTCACAGGGCTTATTCCCTCCACCTACTCTTGATAAGAATTATATTTATGTTTAGTTGTTTATGAGTCAATTCACTTTGGATTATGACATTCAAAGAAAAGATTGTCAATAATTTTTAGAAAATTCCTAATCCCTTAATTCGCTTAATAGCTTCTCGGATTCGCGTTTCCTCTGTTAGCAATCCTGTTCGTACATATCCTTCGCCATGCTCGCCAAAACCAATTCCAGGAGCTACCACAACATGTGCTTTCTTCAAGAGTAGATCGGAAAATTCCGTTGATGTATATCCTTTAGGGACACGAAGCCAAGCAAAAAAAGAGCCTGCTGGAGCTTTTACATCCCATCCGATATTTTGCAATCCTCCTACCCAAACTTCACGTCTTCTCTCATAAAGAGACAAAAGGTCCTGAACACTTTTATGACTATGCAGAAGCGCAACTTCGGCCGCTTTTTGAATAGGACTAAAAATACTAACATAAAGGTGATCTTGTAAAAGTTCAATTGCTTTAATAACACTCTCGTTTCCAACTGCAAAAGCAATGCGCCATCCTGCCATATTAAATGTTTTAGAAAACGTATAAATCTCAATCCCAACGTCTTTTGCTCCTTCAGTTTGCAAAAAACTTCTTGGCTTCTTGCCATCAAATCCGATTGCTCCATAAGCAAAATCGTGAACAACACAGATATCATTTTTGTCGGCAAAGCTCACCGTATCTTCAAAAAACTCTTTTGAAGCAACAGCACCTGTGGGATTATTTGGATAGTTTAAAAACATCAGCTTAGCACGTTGCTTATCTTCCTCTGACAGCGAACTATAGTCAGGTAAAAAATCATTTTGCTCTGTTAAAGGCATTTTAGTTAATGTTGCGCCAGCTAGCGCAACCCCTGATAAATAGTCCGGATAACCCGGATCTGGAATAAGGACACCATCCCCTTTATTAAGCAAACACTGGGGAATTTCAACCAATCCTGCTTTTCCGCCAAATAAAATGGCTACTTCTTTTGTTGGATCGATTGTTACTCCATATTCTTGTTTATAAAAAGAGGCTGCAGCCTCTTTTAAAAAACCGTGGCCTTGAAAAGGTGGATAACCGTGAAAGTGAGGATTATTACTTGCTTCTTGAAGCGCCTTTACAATATGCTCAGGAGTCGGCTTATCTGGATTTCCCTGACCAAAATTAATTAAGTCATGTCCTTCACTTGCCTCTTTTGCTACTTTTTTAACAAGAGAAGCAAAAAACTGTTCTGGTAAACCTTTTAAACGATCTGACTGCTGAAATATTTTCATCATAAACAACCTCTCGAAAAATTCTACAAATTCTAATGATTCATGATATATGCTTCTTTCATTTCTGTAAAGATGAAAAAAGAAAAGTTTTTCTCGCTCTAAACAAACAACCTAATTTTAAATTTACGTGTTGACAAAATCTACAATCGTTGCTAGTATACTTTTCAAACAGTGTTATTTCATTTCCAATTTAAAATCACATATACTCTTATCAAGAGTTGGCTGAGGGAATTGGCCCTTTGACGCCCAGCAACCGACCATTTGTTCATTATGTGTAAAATGAACGCAAAAGTGGCACGGTGCTACTTCCAACAGAAAGAATATCCTTTCTGAAAGATAAGAGGTTTGACCATATCTTCAAGCCTCTTTCATAAAGGAAAGGGGCTTTTTCATTGTTGAATAAGCACCCCTACTCCCTTTCACTTCTTAATTCCGATTAAACAAATCTATTTTGGAGGTTTACTTCTCTTATGACTTTTCAATTTGATGTTTATAAACCGTTAACAGAAGAAAGCGCTATATCCCTTTTAAAAAAACTTCATTTTTTTGCTGAAGATGAACATGTAACATGCCGTGAAATTGGCGATGGGAACCTTAACCTTGTTTTTCAAATGAGCACTCAAGGCAGCACGAAAAAATGGATTGTAAAGCAAGCTTTACCATACGCTAAAGTTGTGGGAGAAAGCTGGCCATTAACGCTGAAGCGAGCCAAAATTGAAAGCGAAGCTTTGTTGCAATTTGCAAAATTCACCCCTCACCTTGTTCCTGAGGTGTTGTACAGTAATGAGACGCTCGCACTAACAATTATGGAGGATTTATCGCATCTTTCCATTGCCAGAACAGGACTTATTAAAGGTGACTCTTATCCGAATTTAGGAAAAGATATTGGCACCTTTTTAGCTCACATTCTCTTTAAAACATCTGATTTAGGACTAAGTCCAACTGAAAAGAAAGAAAAAGCACAGCAATTTTCAAACCCTGAGCTTTGTAAAATAACAGAAGACCTCGTTTTTACAGACCCATTCTTTGATCATGATACAAATGATTTTGAACCGGAACTATCAGAAAAAGTAGAACAACTTTGGAAAGAAGATGAACTTAAGCTTGAAGTAGCTAAATTGAAGAGGCTGTTTTTAACAAACGGCGATGCCCTTATTCATGGTGATTTACATACAGGAAGTATTTTTGCTAGCGAGCATGAAACAAAAATTATCGATCCTGAATTTGCTTTTTATGGCCCTTTTGGTTTTGACTTAGGTCATTTTATCGCAAATTTATTGTTTAATGCCCTCCGTCGTCCTCCAGCTCAAACTGAGCTTTTTGGCTTTATTCATGATACATGGGAAACTTTTTCCTCTGTATTTACGTCTCTTTGGAAAGAGGATAAAAACAATCCTTTTCTACAAGTTAACGGCTATCTTGACTATACACTCCGCACCGTTTGGCAAGATGCATTAGGTTTTGCAGGATGTGAAATGATCCGCCGAACAATTGGGCTTGCTCATGTAGCAGATCTTGATACGATTGAAGAAAGTGAGCTTCGTATTCGTACAAAAGAGATTGCTTTAGATATAGGAAGATCTCTTATTTTAAATCGAGTAGAGATTAAAAATGTTCAAGACTTGCATGAGTTTTATATTGAAAATAATGAATTTTTAGGAAATAATGCTAGAACTGTTTAGAAAGGATGAAAGAAAAATGGCCATACCGAGATCGGTAGAATGGAAAGAGGATTCTATTAAAATTTTAAATCAACAACTTATTCCCAATTCTGTTGAATTTCTAACTTTAGAAACAATTGAAGATGTATGGGATGCTATTAAAACTTTAAAAGTACGTGGAGCACCAGCAATTGGAATTGCCGCTGCTTTTGGATTAGCCCTAGCTGGATCAAAATTTGAAGGAGAGGACTTACAAGAATTTCATACACATATTCGTGAAAAAAGCTTATACCTTGCTTCTTCTCGCCCAACGGCCGTTAATTTAACATGGGCCCTTCATCGTTTACAAAATAAAATTGAGCATGCAGCTTCTGTCAATGAAGCAAAAACAAATCTTGTTCATGAGGCTATTTTGATTAGCGTTGAGGATGAAAATATCTGTTATAACATTGGACAGCATGCTTTGTCACTTTTTAATAAGAATGATTCTGTAATGACCATCTGTAACGCAGGATCAATTGCCACCGCTTATTATGGTACAGCGTTAGCTCCTTTCCATCTCGCAGCAGAAGTTGACTTCCCTATCCATGTATTTGCTTGTGAAACTCGCCCTCTCTTACAAGGTGCACGATTAACAACGTGGGAACTGTTACAAAGCGGGGTAAATGTTACATTAATTACTGATAGCATGGCTGCACATACAATGAAAAAAAAGAAAGTCGACGCTGTTATTGTTGGAGCCGACCGCATTTCTGCAAATGGAGATACAGCTAATAAGATTGGAACCTATGGATTAGCTATTTTGGCAAAACAGCATGGAATTCCATTTTATGTTGCGGCTCCTTTATCAACGTTCGATATTTCTCTTAAAAATGGAGATGAAATTCCAATTGAAGAACGAAAAGAGGAAGAAATACTTAAAGTAGGACATGAGTGGGTTGCACCTAAAAACACATCTGTTTATAATCCTGCTTTTGATGTGACTCCTGCAGAACTTATCTCAGGTATTATTACAGAACAAGGTATTATACATGGAACTGAATTCGATAAAATCCCTGACTTATTTACAACAAAAAGCTTATAAAAGAGAAGAAGCATTAATGCTTCTTCTTTGTTTTTTACAGAAGTGTAACATTTCATTGTAGAAAACATATTCTTCTCTTCAACTGCTTATTATAATAATGAAATTTTTAAAAAGTGTAAGGAGGACAAGAAAGTGAAAAAAAATGAGAAAGAATTCACAGAATCCGAAAGCTCCATGCACGAAACAGATGAACAACAGTCTGTTGATCTCGTTTTTATAGAAGGACAAGGGTGGAAAGAAGAGGAAAGTGAATAAGCTAAGCGAATGTATCGCTTAGCTTTTATATTTTTACTGTGCCATTCTGAACTGTTAATCCTTCAACAGTTAACAGAAGTTCTTTTTGATGTGTTTTATTTCCCGCATATCCTGTTAAAGATGCATCTTTTCCTATCACACGGTGACACGGAATAATAATAGGCAAAGGATTAGCTCTATTAGCCCCGCCAACTGCTCTTACTGCTTTTGGACGCTGTACATCTACTGCAACATCACTGTAAGACCAGAAGCTTCCATAAGGAATTTTTGATAATGTATTCCACACTTCCCGCTGAAATAGCGTACCTTTTTCAATGCACAGCGGTAAATTAAACGTTTGTCGTTCTCCTTTAAAATACTCTTCAAGCTGTTGCTTAGCAGTAAACGCCCAACCCTGATTTTTAATTTCATCTTTTTCAATAACAAGCTCTTCTCCAATGGAAAGAGCTGTCACGCCTTTGTCGTTTGAACGGATGACAATATTGCCAAGCATCTCATGAACAAGGATGCTATAATATTTGTTCATTCTTTCTTATTCTCCTCACTTGAATTGATTGGTAAGATGATGGAAAAAGTTGTGCCAAGTCCTATCTCACTATGAACGTCAATATAACCTCCATGTTCCTCAATAATTTTATATGACACCATAAGACCCAGACCTGTACCTTTTTCTTTTGTTGTATAAAAAGGCTCGCCAAGACGCTTAATTCGCTCTTCAGGCATGCCTTCCCCTTCATCTTTAATAGAGACTACAATAAACTTTTCATCTTTAGCATGTACACTTACAGTTAGGGTACCACCTATAGGCATAACTTCCAACGCATTTTTCATAATGTTAATAAATACCTGTTTTAGCTGATTCGGTTCACAGTAAAGAAGCGGTAACGAAGGCTCAAATTCTGTATGAAACTGCACGTTTACAAGCGTTGCTTGTGCTGTTAATAAGTCCATTGTTTCTTGGACAATTTGAATAATATCTTTTTGCTCGTGTTTAATTGCCTGAGGTTTTGCTAATACAAGAAAATCTGTAATAATGTTTTCAATACGCTGAAGTTCTGACGTAATGACGTCAAAATATAGAGAAAAATCATCTTTCTCTTCATGATCAATACTATTTTGTAAAAGCTGAATAAATCCTTTCAATGCTGTCATTGGATTTCGAATTTCATGAGCAATTCCTGCGGCAAGCTGCCCTACAACTTGTAGAGTATCTGATTTTCGGATTTGCTCTTCCATCTCTTTCTTTTCAGTGACATCTCGTAGCATTGTCATATAGACCCCTGGAATAATATCTTTCTTCGTTGAATATTCAATGGTTCGCTTGCGACCGCTCTTCATTGTGTAAGTTAACTCACCTTCATGCTCTCTGTATTCCTTAAGAAACGATAAATGAGCATCTAATACCTTTTTGTTCCCTTCATCTAACAGATTTCGCACGTTCAATGAGCATACTTCTTCTTTTGTTAATTCAACGAAATCACACAAAACAGAGTTAGCATCCATAATCTTTAAATTTTCATTCCAAAGCAGAACACCATCGACAGATCCATTGAAAATCGTTCTAAATTTTTGCTCACTTTCTCTTAACTCTTGTTCCATCTTTTTTCGTTCACTTATATTACGGAAAATAGTTAGATTATGCCCTTTTATAATACCTTGTTTTGCTGTAAACTCTAAATCTTTCTTTTCACCATTTGGCATATAGAAAGGAAGCTCTTCTCTTATCGCATTAAAATCATAAAAACGATTTGTAATTTCTTTTGTTTTTGGCTGTGATAAATCTAAAAATTCTTCTAAATTACTTCCAATGAGTTGATGAAGAGGAAGCTCAAATGTACGAGAGGAAGAGGGATTCGCATCAACAACTGTCCAATCTTCATTCCAAATAATGATAGCATCAACAGCGCTTTCAAAGATTTCCCTAAATTTCTTTTCACTTTTAGCTAGCTCTTGCTCCATGTCTCTCTTTTCCGTAACATCACGCATAATAGACATATAATAATCACTATTAATATGGGCTGTTGTTGTAAAATCAAAGTACACTTCTTCTCCTTGTCTAGTTTGAATAGGAAGTTCTCCTTGTGATTTCCCATTCCTTTTTAGCGCATGCCAAAGACGCTCAATCTTATAATGATAAATCGGAAGAACAAGCTCACTTAATGTTTGAACAAGCAGTTCATTTTTAGTGTAGCCAATCCTTCGGCAAAGGGACGGGTTCGCATCAATAATTCGCCCTTTCTTGTCAAAAATCAAAATACCATCAATCGCTTGATTAAAAATATCTTGAAACATTTCTTGACTAATAAACCGCTCATTTTCTAAGTTCTTTGTCTTTGTAATATCCCGAAACGTTGTCATTAAAATAGCATTTTCTCCATCATGCTTTTCTGACTGAAATTCAATATACTTTATCGAGCCATTCGGCAAATATAAGGGACCCTCAAAATAAAAGTGGTCTCCGCTTGTAAGAGAATAGTCATACCGCTCTAATGCCTCACTTGACATCATTTCCAAAAAATCTCGCACATGAAGTGAGAGGAGCTCCTCTTTTGCACATTCAAACAAGCGACAGGCTGCTTGATTGACGTCTGTAACGCGCAAATCACCATTAAATACAATCATTGCATCCCGTGCTCTGTCAAATACGATTCTAAGCTGCTCCAATTCTGCTGTTTCATCTCGACTTTTCTCAGTTGCTTGAAGTGATCCTTCAGCCGACATAAACGTTGCTCCTTTCACACATATATAGTGACAGCTTTCTTATTATCTTATGGTTATTCTACATATTACTCCAAATTCCTCCTATCTCTTTTTGAATAGACAGGAAAAGATGCTTGACTAGATTTCTCTAGCCAAGCATCTCTTTAACAGTCTTCAACAATAATATAGGTTGCTTTGACAGGACCATGAACACCGACGACAAGGTTCATTTCAATATCTGCTGAGTTACTCGGTCCTGTAATAAAATTAATGCAAGAAGAAATATCTTGTCCTTCTTCAACTTTTTGATGAATATACTGCGCAGCTTGCGTCATTCTCGGCACGATTGTACTCTTAGGAATAATAGCAATATATGTTGTAGGAAGAAGGCTAACTGAACGTCCCTTTCCTCCTCCGTTAAATAAAACAACTGTTCCTGATTCTGATAAAGTTATATCGCTAAATGTAATTCCAACATTAGCTTGTGCTGCTTTTTGGATATTCTCTTCTCGTTTATCTGTGTCCCATATATGAACATTTTGTCTATCTAGAAGGGTAGATAGACCATATTGAGAAAAACGAGGGTCATCCCATACAATAACCTCTCCGCCTCCATTTGTTTCAATTACTTTTTCTACTACTTCTTGCAAGCTTATGGATGCGGTGCGAATACATTCTGTATGAATCTGCTCACAGTATTCTTCAAGATGATCTGCTAGTTCATCATTCGAAGCATCTTGAAAAACATATTGTTGGGGAGAGTGCGTCCATGTTGGACGTTCTATCTGTTTACTTCTTTTCCTTCCAAGCTGCTTAGCAATATCATTCAGGAAAGAATCTCTATTTTGAATTGTTCCATAGCTCATTTGTTTTCCCCCTTTCTTTCCTGAAACCAATCTCTGAATCGCTCTTTGTTTGGAGCTGGAAATTCTCGTATATTAGTCCAGGCTTTAAGCGGTCCAGGCCCTTTTGATATTTTGTCATCTGTTGCAAAAGGGCTTAGTGCAGACTTGGCCACCTTACCACCCAAATTATATAGTTTAGGAATTGATGCCCCTAATCCAAAGACTTTCATAGCCATCTTCTCTGAAATAGGAGCACGTCCTTCTCTTTCTACAATGACTTCTCTATGCTTGTGCAAAAGTTCATGAAGCGGAATCTTAACAGGACATGCTTCTGTACATGCTGCACAAAGGGTAGAAGCATATGGAAGTTCTTTATAATCATCATAGCCACCTAAAAGTGGAGATAAAACAGCTCCTATTGGTCCTGGATAAATAGACCCATAGGAATGGCCACCAACATGTCGATAAACAGGACAAACATTTATACAGGCTGCACAGCGAATGCACTGTAAAACAGATTGAAATTCAGTACCGAGAATGTTAGACCTTCCGTTGTCAACAATTACGAGATGAAATTCTTCCGGCCCGTCTACATCTTCTTCACCTCTTGCACCTGTTAAAGCTGTAACATAGCTTGTTAAGCGTTGTCCAACAGCACTTCTTGTTAATAAACTAACAAGAACCTCAAATTCTTCAAACGTTGGCACAATCCTTTCCATTCCCATTACTGTAATCTGAGTTTTAGGAATACTCGAGACAAGCCGAGCGTTCCCTTCATTTGTAACAAGACCAATAGAGCCTGATTCTGCTATAGCAAAATTACATCCTGTAATACCAATATCAGCTTTTAAAAATTCTTTGCGTAACATTTCACGCGCATGAAGTGCAAGTTCTTCTGGCTTCTCACTTTTCAAGTAAGATAACTTTTCCTTAAACACTTCGCGAATTTGCTCTTTATTTTTATGGAGAGCAGGTGCCACAATATGTGAGGGCGGATCGTGTTCATCTAGCTGAAGAATGTATTCTCCTAAATCTGTTTCAATCACTTCACATCCTATACTCTCTAATCCTTCGTTCATGCTAATTTCTTCTGTTACCATTGACTTTGATTTCACAATCTTCTTAGCTTCTTTACGCTTTACAATATTTTGGATATACTTATTTGCTTCTTCACTTGTTTTAGCAAAAAAGACATTTCCGCCTCTTTTAGCAACATTATTACTTAGCATTTCTAAATAATAGTCAAGATGATCAAGCGTATGTTTCCGGATTTCTTCTCCTAGTGAACGCCACTTTTCCCAATGTCCTAACTCTTGGGCCGCGTGTAAGCGTCTAGCTCTTAAACGTTCCTGAGCACTTGACACGGCGGAACGCATAAAATCATCTTGAAGACCATCACCAACACGTTCTTTAAACTGCTTTTCTCCAATTTTCATCCCCATATGTTCTACCTCCTTCTAATGACTATTCAGCACTTCTGCAATGTGAAGCACTTTGATTTCCTTTCCTCTCCGTTCTATCCTTCCGCCAATGTTCATCAAACAGCCACAGTCTCCACCAATTAAATAATCTACTTCTGTCTCGTCAATATGGTTGACTTTTTCATCTACCATTCTTTCAGAGATATCTCCCATTTTCACTGCAAATGTTCCACCGAAACCACAGCAGTTGTGTGAATTAACGAGCGGTTTAACTTCTAGACCTTCTACATGCTGTAAAAGCTTAAACGGGGCGTCTCCAACTTTTAAAAGCCGAGTCATGTGACAAGAGGTATGGTAAGTCGCTTTTCCTTGTAGCTTTGCTCCTACATCCTCGACTCCTAATACTTCAACAATAAACTGAGTAAGCTCATACGTTTTAGCTGCTAAGCTCTCAGCTTTTTCACACCACTCGCTGTCATTTTTAAAAACGTGAGGATAGTCGCGAAACATCGTTGCACAAGATCCTGATGGTGTAACAACATACTGGGCATGCTCAAATGTCCGAATCATATTTTTCATTGCTTCTCGCGCTTCCTTGACGTATCCGCTATTATAAGCAGGCTGCCCACAACACAATTGCGTAGTCGGGAAATCAAGTTCACATCCTAATCTTTCTAAAAGCTCCACTGTTGCTCTTCCTACTTCTGTTTGAAACATGTCGACAAGGCACGTTGCAAATATGGATACTTTCATTTTTTACCCCTCCGCATTAAACAGGTCATCTGATGACTTATGTTTAACTTATTTAAATATAAGAATATTCGCAATCTATATTTTACCATAATCATACTGCTAATTTATGAATTAAGCTACTTTTTATATACTTTTACGTTCTTCTTTTTCATATACCCTTGTTTTTCTTGTTTGCAAAATGATGGCGATAATAAGGCCTGCTACAATTCCTCCAAATAATAGAGTTCCAATATTAAAACCAATTCCATATAAAATCATATACCCTGCTGCTCCTGTAATGAAGACGTAGAAAGTCAGTGGTAAAAGAAGCTTGCGAATCAGTGAACCTTCTTTGCCAACTAAACCTGCGGCAGCTGATGCAGCTACAACATTATGCACACATATCATATTCCCAGCAGCTCCTCCTACAGCTTGCAAAGCGACAACAACGCTTGGAGTTGCGCCAATATTGTCTGCTACTCCAAATTGAAAAAGAGCAAACATCATATTGCTGATTGTGTTACTTCCAGCTACGAAAGCTCCAAGTGCCCCTATCGATGGTGAAATTAGAGGCCAGTTCTCATTGAAAACCCCTGAAATTCCCTCTGCTATTGTGAGCGGCATACTCATATATCCTTCTAAACTTCCTCCTGTATTAATAAAAACCTGAACCATTGGCACGGAAAAGATTAAAGCAACCATAGCTGCACTTACTGTCTTTCCTGATTCCCCTATTGCTTTTTTAGCACGTTTCCATTCCATCTTATGAAGAAAGAATACGATAAAGCTTGTAAATAAAAACACAACTCCAGGAATATTAAGCGGAACTGTAGAAAAACCAATCTCACTTCCAAATAAATGGTCTATTCCCACTTCCCAACTTTTCAACCAAGAGGAGAATGGCAAAAAGTTAACTCTTGTCATAACTAAAAGCACAGCTACAATAACATAAGGAACCCATGCTAAAAGGGGTGAAATAAAGCGACCAGGCTTTTCATTTTTTATTTGTAGCGTTCCGCTCCATTCTTTATTCCATTTTTCCTTATGTTCAAAATCCCAAGTTTCTTTTGGTGCAAACAAACCTTTTTTAACTGCAGGAATTACAATGGCTAGTCCGACAAGTCCTCCAATAAGGGAAGGAAACTCAGGACCTAGAAAGACCGCTACAAGCATATATGGAACCGTAAATGAAAGTCCTGCAAAAAGAGCAAACTTCCAAACTGCAAAACCTTCTCTAAATGATTTTTTCTTACCAAAAAATTTCGTAAGCATAGCAGTTAAGAAAAGTGGAATAAAAATTCCTGCAATACTATGAATTATTGCTACTTGTCCTCCAAGATCAATAAGATAGCGCTCATATGTTGTCCCAAGAGTTGCAATATGCTTATCAACAAGCTCTGAACCGCTTAATCCTGTTCCAACTCCTGTTAAAATTGGCGTTCCCACTGCTCCGAAAGAAACAGGTGTTGATTGAATAATAAGGGCTACCATTACAGCTGCAAGTGCAGGAAATCCAACGGCTACAAGAAGTGGAGCAATAACAGTTGCTGGTGATCCCCACCCTGCTGCTCCTTCTAAAAATGAGCCAAAAAACCAGGCTATAATGATTGCCTGAATACGCCGATCAGGCGTAATCCCCATAAAACCTTGACGAATAGTATATACTGCTCCACTTTCCTTCAACATATTTAAGAGGAGAATAGCTCCAAAAACGATAATACCAACTTCAAGAGCAGATACAACTCCCTTTACACTTGCAGCCAAAATATCTGTTAGCGGCACCTTCCATACTCCATAGCTCATTACTGCTGTAATGAGTAAGGATAAAGGCATTGCCTTATTTGCTGGCCAACGCAAAACAACAAGAAACAAGAAAACTGAAAAAATAGGTACAACCGCTAGCAGTGATAGCATCCCCATGCTCATTGCTAAATTCCTCCCTCTCCTTATAACATACGGTCATCAGATGACTAAACGTAATCATATATAATTATATTAGAAAACGCTTACAAAAAACAACACTAAAAAATGATTTTTCCTTTTTATTCTAAAAATATATCAATGGGAAATAATGAGAAGAAACGAAGGGTTTTTTCTTCTCATTATCTGATTATCTATCCTATTTTCTTTTCTAGCTATAGCATCGTTAAGCTTTTATGAATGATATAAAATCGTTATAATAAAACTAGGCTATTAAGGAGGGTTCTCGTATATTTATGGAAAACAATCAACCCCAGTTGAAGAATAACTTAATTTCAAAAGCAATTGATTATACACGTGTGGGTGTCGTTATTACAGATCCTTCACTTCCTGATAATCCTATTGTTTACACAAACCAGGCATTTTTGAATCTAACAGGCTACGGTGAAGAAGATGTTATCGGAAGAAACTGTCGTTTCCTACAAGGAGAAGCTACAAATAGAGAAACAGTTCAAAAAGTTAGAAAAGCCATTCAACAAAAAAAACCAATATCTATTGAAATCCAAAACTATCGAAGAGATGGAAGTAGATTTTGGAATGAGCTTGCGATTGATCCTGTTTATTCTGAGGAAGATCAAAAATGGTATTTTGTTGGAATACAAAAAGATATTACGGAGCAAGAAAACTATAAACAGCTTCTAGAAGAAGCTTTAAAAGAACTAACTGTTCTCTCAACCCCTATTGTTCCAATTGCTGAGAAAATCTCTGTTCTTCCTATTATCGGAACACTTACAGAAGAACGCTATGAAGAAATGATTACCCAAGTAAGCCATTACTTAACGACTGCTAAAGATGATGTGCTTGTGATGGATTTATCAGGTCTCATCGGGATTGATACACATGCCGCCCATAAAATCTTTAAATTTCATGAACTTCTTAAGTTAATGGGAACAGATCTCATTTTAACTGGAATAAAACCGGAGCTTGCTATTAAAACAGAGCAACTCAATCTTGATTTTTCATCCCTTCAAACGTTCCTAAATGTAAAAGATGCAATCAAACAGCTTAAAAGTTAAAAAAACCAGCGAAGAGGTACTTCTCCGCTGGTTTTTTTATTTCTTCCAGAAGTCATCATAAACAGTAATTGGTAGATGACGTTTATGCTCTGTTTTAAGGAAATGCGTTTGAATTTTTTCTGCTGCTTCTTTTCCTACGTCTTTTCCTTCTAGATAATCATCAATTTGATCATATGTGACACCAAGTGCTTCTTCATCAGGAAGCTGTGGGCGATCTTCTTCAAGATCTGCTGTAGGCTTCTTATTATAAAGATGCTCTGGACAGCCTAGCTCTTTTAACAGCATCTTACCTTGACGTTTATTTAAACGAAATAGAGGGACAAGATCCGCGCCACCGTCACCATATTTTGTATAGAAACCTGTTACAGCTTCAGCAGAATGATCTGTTCCAATTACAACTCCGCTATACATACCCGCAATTGTATATTGAGCAATCATACGCTGCCTTGCCTTCACATTCCCTTTGTTAAAGTCAGAAACTGAATCACCCGTATCTGTTTCAACAGCAACAAGCATTTGATCAACAGCGCCTTTAATATTCACTGTGACTATGCGGCTAGGTTGAATAAATTTAAGCGCATCTTGACAATCTTCTTCATCCATTTGTGTTCCATATGGAAGACGAACTGCGATAAACTCATACTTTCCTTCTCCAACTTCTTCATTTAGCTCGTCTACTGCCATCTGAGCAAGCTTTCCTGCTAATGTAGAGTCTTGTCCACCAGAGATTCCTAAGACAAATGTTTGTAAAAAGTCGTATTGTTTCATATAGTCTTTTAAAAAGTCTACACTCTTACGAATTTCTTCTTGTACATCAATAGATGGTTTTGTATCCATTTCTTCAATAATACGTTTTTGTAAATCACTCATAGTTTTCTTAACTCCCCTTCCAGCTTTTCACGATAGTTCTTATTAATGTTCCCTATTTCTTTTGTAACACATTGGAAAGTTTTTTAAACTCATTAACGAGTTTGCATGACTCTTGTCGCTTCTCTGCGCGTTTCCTCAATATTGTGCATTTTGTTCTGCCAACATTCTGTGCTTAAATCAACTGGATATTCTGTTGGTCTTGATACATCTTCATCTGATTTTGAGATAATTTTATAATCGTCCCACAAATATTGGAGATTCTGCAGACAGTACGCTCTCATTTGTTCAATGGACGGCTCTTTATAAATAAGCTCGCCTCCAGCAAAGATGTTTTGATGAATGTTTGTTGCTCTAAAGTCTGTAACATATTTACTTACATGTGTATGTACAGGATGGAACATTTTTAAATGATCTTCTTCGTTTGGCTTTTCATTTTCCATTGCAATGTAATCGCCTTCCCATTTGCCATTCATCGTATTTGCAATACGATATACGCTTTTTAAACCTGGAGTTGAAATTTTCTCTGGGTTTTCTGACAGCTTAATTGTATCTACCATATTCCCGTTTTCATCTTCAATTGAAACAAGCTTATATACAGCTCCTAATGCTGGCTGTTGATAAGAGGTAATCAGCTTTGTTCCAACCCCCCAGCCATCAATCTTAGCGCCTTGAGCTTTTAAGTCTGTTATGGAATACTCATCAAGGTCGTTTGAAGCAAAGATTTTCGCATTTGGAAACCCTGCTTCATCAAGCATTGCTCGAGCCTGTTTAGATAAATATTGAAGCTTTCCACTATCAAGACGGATACCAATAAAGTTAATACGGTCACCCATTTCTTTTGCAACGCGAATAGCGTTTGGCACACCAGAGCGGAGCGTATTATATGTGTCAACTAAAAATACGCAGTCTTTGTGCGTTTCAGCATAATGTTTGAAAGCTTCATACTCATTACGATACACTTGAACAAGGGCATGTGCGTGAGTACCTGAAACAGGGATGCCGAAGATCTTTCCAGCGCGCAAATTACTTGTTGAATCAAACCCACCAATATAGGCTGCTCTTGTTCCATAAAGAGCGGCATCTAATTCATGAGCCCGCCTTGAGCCAAATTCCATAAGCGCTGGCGCATTTTCTCCTTCAATAAGCGTATCTGCTCCTACAGCTAACCTGATGCGTGATGCTTTTGTCGCAATAAGGGGATGGAAGTTTAAGATATTAAGAAGCGGCGTTTCAATAAGCTGCCCTTCTAAAAGAGGAGCATCAATTCGCATAATTGGCTCATTGGCAAAAATAATCTCTCCTTCTACAACAGACTGAACGTCCCCAGAAAAACGTACGCCCTTCAAATAATCAATAAACTCTTCCTCAAATCCTAGTACATTATATAAATAATCAAGATCTGTCTCACTAAAACGAAAATTTGCTAAATAATCAATTACGCGTTCAAGACCCGCAAAAACTGCGTATCCTCCCCCAAAAGGCATTTTGCGGAAAAACGTTTCAAAAACAGCTCGACGATTGTGCATGTTGTTTTTGAAATACGATTTCGCCATATTAATTTCATATAAATCTGTATGAAGTGCTAAACTATCATCTTGGTAGCATTTACCCATTTCCTGTTCCTCCACCGACAATTGGTTATTTTCGTTCACATAGTTCATGGTGAGTGCAACCTATTTCCTCTATAATTAGAAGAATGCTAAACTTGCTACTATATAAAAAAAGCTGAACTCTTTTTAAATCGAACTAATTGCATTATTTTTCCCACATGCTATTTTACTTCTCCTCAACAACATTTTCTAGTAAAACAGCTTCAACACTCATTAAATGAGAAATCATCAAATCTTGGGCTCGCCTGACATCCATTGCTTCAATAGCCTTATAAATTTGCATATGCTCATCATAAAGGCGCTGAGAAGTGGTTTCTTTAGAATACAGCCATACTCTCCTTGTTTCCCTCATTGATTGAAGCATCATTTCCCCTACATTGTTCATAAGGCCTACTAAAAGGGGGTTTTGTGAAGCTTTCGCAACAGCAAGATGAAATTGAAAATCAACTTTCTCACCAAGTTCCTCATCACCAACAGAATTCAGCATTTTTTCTAATATGTTTTTCATATTTGTTAAATCTTCTTCTGTTCGCTTTGATGCTGCAGCCCCTGATGCCCCAACTTCTAGCACTTTTCGAACTTCTAGCAGGTTTTCAATATCTTCTTTCTTCATAAGAACGGCTGTTGTAATAGGGAGAGAAATCATAGATGGATCAAATTCCCTGACAAAGGTGCCTTCACCTTGTCTCATTTCAATAAGTCCCATTGCTCTTAAGGCACTTAGTGCTTCACGAATAGCAGAACGGCCAACTTGAAAGTTTTCAGCAAGTTGCCATACAGAATCTAACTTGTCACCAGGTTTCAAATCCCCATTTTTTATATTTAAAAGCAGCTCTTCTGCTACTTGTTCATAAATTTTCCTTGGTTTAATTTTTTTATATTCCAAAGCCGTCACCTCTGCCTTGTTACTGCCCTTATTGTAACGAAAACATGTCCATCATACAATCACGACTTAAAAGTAAGAAGGAAAGATGATTGCACGTATAGAAAACAACGTTACAAGGCTAAAATGTGATAAAATGAACTATTGATAGGAATTAGTTTACCATTTGTCAACGCGAATTTCACCCTAATTCTAAGGAGGAGTTTCTTTCTTGTGAACATTATTGTCGCAACATTAAATGCTAAATTCATTCATACCAACCTTGCGCTACGCTATTTGAAAGCGTATGCAGAACCTGATTATACTGTGGAAATGGCTGAATATACCATTAAAGATCCTCCAATGAACATTGTGACTGATCTTTACCAAAAGAAACCTGATATTATCGGATTCAGCTGCTACATTTGGAATATTGAAGAAACCATTAAAGTAATAAGCATGATTAAAAAAATTAGTCCCCACACTAAAATTATTTTAGGTGGTCCTGAAGTAACCTATGATGTTACATATTGGCTTGATCGACTTTCTGATGTTGATTTTATTGTTATTGGTGAAGGAGAAAAAACGTTTAAACATCTTCTTGATGAACTTCATGGGCAAGAAAACTTCACAGATGTGAGCGGTATTGCATTTAAAAAAAATGGAAGCTATCATATAAGCCCACAACGTAATAAAGTAGATTTGCGTGAAATGCCTTCTCCATACCGGTTTGAAGAAGATGTTGAAAATCTTTCAAAGCGCGTCGTGTACATTGAGACAAGCCGTGGTTGTCCCTTTAGCTGTCAGTTTTGTCTTTCTTCTATTGAAGTTGGCGTGCGCTATTTTGATCGAGAAAAGATAAAAGACGATATTCGTTATCTTATGAAAAATGGAGCCAAAACGATTAAGTTTGTAGACCGTACCTTTAACATTAGCAGAAGCTACGCAATGGAAATGTTCCAGTTTTTAATTGATGAGCACCTACCTGGAACAGTTTTTCAATTTGAAATAACAGCAGATATTATGAGACCTGAAGTTATTCAGTTTTTAAATGATAACGCTCCGAAAGGACTGTTTCGCTTTGAGATTGGCGTTCAATCTACAAACGATGCAGTTAATGAACTTGTAAAGAGAAAACAAAACTTTGCTAAGCTTACAAGAACAGTTACCATGGTGAAAGAAGGAAGAAAAGTTGATCAGCATTTAGACTTAATTGCAGGACTCCCAGATGAGAATTACGAATCTTTTCGCAATACGTTTAATGATGTTTTTCAACTTCATCCAGAAGAGCTACAGCTTGGCTTTTTAAAATTGCTGAGAGGAACAGGACTGCGCCTAGAGGCTTCAAAATATGGATATGTGTATATGGATCAAGCTCCTTATGAAATGCTCTCAAACAATGTTCTTTCTTTTGATGAAGTTGTACGTATTAAACAAGTAGAAGATATTTTAGAAAAGTATTGGAATGCCCATCGTATGGATGAAACTATTCATTACTTAGTGAATCACCATTATGAAACCCCATTTGATTTCTTCCAAAGATTTGGAACGTTCTGGGAGGAAAAAGGATGGAGTCGTATTGGCCATCAGCTTGAAGATTTATTTAAACGTCTTCAAGAATATTTACTAACTGAAGATTTTCCTGAAGAAGACGTAGTACTAGGATTTATGAAAATAGACTATTTAGCAAACCAGCGCTACAAGCCAAGAAAGCCCTGGTGGACCTCTAGTGTAGCAAAAAGTCATCGTTCAAAGTATTACCAACAAATATTGCAAAACCCACTCCTACTAGGCGAAGAATTTCAGGAAGAAAAACTTGATGAAAAAGATTTGTACAAGCATACTGTTCTTGAAGTTTTACCATTTGATTACACTAAATATCAAAAAACAGGGGTTTTAACAAAACAAAAAACACTTGTAATGGTGTATTATGATCAAAAACAACAGAAAACAAAACTATATATGAGCACGCTTGATTCCTTCAATTTATCCAGCGTAGGATAATTAAAAAGAAGCAGCATGCTGCTTCTTTTACTTTTTCTTACGTTCGCATTCCGCTTTTCGTTCAATGCTTCCCTCATAAGGCTTCATGAAGTTATAGTCCCCAAGCTCAGGACCAAATTCTTCATGCATAGCACTTTCTTTTTCATCCCTTGAATGTTTTTCATTCTTATTCATCATGAAAACTCCCTTTTTTACCTTTTCGGCCTTTCTTAGAGTTACGATTTGCTGCTTTGTGGCTGTCTTCTCCACTATACTCTGCAGAGAATTCAGTGTCTGGCATGCTTTCAGTAGGAGTTTGATTGTTTGTCTTTGCTGCGTCAAAAGAAACTTTACGCTTTGGCATTTTTTCACCTTCTTTTTTAGATTCTACTTTTAGTTTGGAGCAGTGAAGAGGAAATCATAAGATGAAATAAATAGAAAAAAGCCGAAAAAAGAATCTCCCTTTTTTCGGCTTTTTTTATCCAATAATAACTCGTTCTTTCGGATAATGGAAATCAGGTTGAGCACCTTTTCCTCTTAAAATAAACAAGCAAAGTAAAATCCCAACGCGACCAATAAACATTAAAATCATAATAATAATCTTGCCAATATTACTCAGGTCTCCTGTAATCCCTGTTGAAAGCCCTGTTGTTCCAAAAGCTGAACAAACTTCAAACATAATATTCACAAGCGGAAACGGCTCAAGGACGCTTAATATAATAACTGAAATAGAGCAAAGTCCAACTCCTATAATTGTTACAACAAGTGATTTTATAATATCTTCTTCATGCAATTCTCTTTTAAAGATACGAACTTGCTTTTTTCCACGTGCATAGTTATATATAAACAGGATATTAAGAGCAAATGTTGTTGTTCGAATACCTCCTCCTACTGAACTTGGAGAAGCCCCAATAAACATGAGCGCACTTAAAACAAGAAGAGTTGAAGTTGTGAACTCTGAAACGTCCATTGTAGCAAGTCCTCCACTTCTTGTTGAAGATGACTGAAAAAGAGCATAGAAAAAACTTTTATGCCATGATTCTCCTTTTAAGAAATGATTTCCTTCAAGGAGAAGAATAGCAATCGTACCAATCACAAGAAGTAAAAGAAACATAGAAGACGTAAGCTTTGTAAACAGCGAGAAGCGGAACTTTCGCTTTGATTTTACGTTTAGAAAAAATTGTTTAATTTCAATTAAAACAGGAAAACCGATAGCTCCAAGAGCAATAAGGAAGATATGAATCATTTGTACATAATAATCATCTGCATATGGAACGAGAGAGTTCCCTGTAATATCGAAGCCTGCATTTGTTGTCGCACTAACAGACGAGAAAAGCCCTCTTAACAGTGCTTCAGGAAGACTGTGATAATAATATAGATAGAAATGAATTCCTAAAAGAAGAGCACCAATCAACTCAACAATAATAATGATAAATAAGATTTGTCTCATTAAGTTTACTAATCCTGATAAATTCGATTGATTTTGATCAGTCATAATAAGCTGGCGCTGTTTCAGTCCAATCTTCTTTCTTGCGATTAACCAAATAAACGTGCTCAACATCATAACACCAAGGCCACCAAATTGAAATACAAACATCAATATAAACATTCCTGTTGTGCTGAACGTATCAACGGTTGAGATGGGAGAAAGTCCTGTTACACTCACAGCGCTGATTGCTACAAAAAGAGTATCAATTGTTGCAACATGTACCCCTTGTTTATGAGCAATTGGTAGACTCAATAGCAAAAAAGAAATGGTGACTGCGACTATGTAAAAAAGCACAATAATTTGTGCAGGTGAAAATTCCCGTACGGTTTTATTATATTTTCTTAATAACATTTTTTGACCTTCTTTCTTCAAACCCACTGCAACATTATTACCACACTTTCTTTCTTATTAAAAGACTTTTTACATAAATTTAAGTTACAATTATAATGTAATGCGCTTTCATAAGTAATCGTTTCGTTAACATCTATTACCATAAGAATTCAATTTCTTGTGGATTGTAAATGGAGGGAAAAAACATATGATTTTATCGGAAGCTAGACAACGATTTATCTCTATTGTTGGCCAAGAAAGTTATTACGATTCAAAAGCAGACCTTCTTGCCTATTCATATGATGCTACTCCTGGTTTTCAAGCTCTTCCAGATGCTGTCCTAGCCCCATCATGTACAGAAGACGTCAAAAAAGTTGTAGAAGTTTGTTCTTCTTATAACATTCCAATCGTACCAAGGGGCTCAGGAACTAACCTTTGCGCGGGTACCTGTCCAACTCAAGGAGGCATTGTTCTTCTCTTCCATAAGATGAACAAAATTTTAGAAATTGATGAAGATAATTTAACCGCCACTGTTCAACCTGGTGTTATTACTTTGAATTTTATTACGGAAGTAGAAAAAAAAGGACTTTTCTATCCGCCAGATCCGAGCTCTATGAAAATTTCTACACTCGGTGGCAACATCAGCGAAAATTCTGGAGGTCTTCGCGGCTTAAAGTACGGTGTTACACGAGATTATGTATTAGGTCTCGAAGTTGTGCTTGCTAACGGAGATATCATCAAAACTGGTGGTAAGCTTGCAAAAGACGTTGCTGGATACGATTTAACACGCCTTTTTGTTGGATCTGAAGGAACACTTGGCATTGTTACAGAAGCCACATTAAAGCTCATCCCAAAACCTCAAAGTAAAAAGACTGCACTTGCTCTTTATAATGATTTAGAAAGTGCTGCACGCTCTGTATCAAGTATTATTGCCCATAAAATCATTCCTACAACGCTTGAATTTCTAGATCAGCCAACCCTTCAAGTTGTAGAAGATTTTGCTCATATTGGTCTTCCTACAAATGTGGAAGCTGTTCTGCTCATTGAACAAGATGGTCCCCTACATACTGTAGAAAAAGAAATGGATAGCATTGCTTCTCTATGTCAAGCTCACGGCGCCATTTCTGTTGACGTGGCATCTTCAGAAGAGCATGCAGAAGCTTTAAGAACAGCCCGTCGTTCTGCTCTCAGCGCTTTAGCGCGTCTTAAGCCAACAACTATTCTAGAAGATGCAACAGTTCCACGCTCACAAGTAGCGAAAATGGTCCTTTCGATTAAAGAAATTGCTCAAAAATATAATCTTACAATTTGCACATTTGGTCATGCAGGGGATGGTAATCTTCACCCTACTTGCCTTACTGATGTACGAAACAAAGAAGAAATGTACCGTGTTGAACAAGCTTTTGAAGACATTTTCGCGCGCGCTCTTGAACTTGGCGGAACAATTACAGGAGAACATGGAGTAGGTGAAATGAAGGCTCCCTATTTAGAATGGAAACTTGGAGAAGAAGGAATAAAAGCGATGCAAAATTTGAAGAAAAGCTTTGATCCTCAAAACATTTTAAATCCTGGTAAACTGTTTGCTAAAGACACAAAAAAACGGGTGGTTATTTCCTCATGAATAAAACATTACGGATAACTGAAATGATGGAGCGCTTTGCGAAAGAAATGGATAATGATGAACTTCTTAACTGTATGCGGTGCGGATTTTGTCTTCCTTCATGTCCAACATATATTGAATCAGATTATAAAGAAACACACTCACCACGCGGTCGTATTGCTTTAATGAAAGCTGTCTCAGATGGAATGATAGAACCTGATCAAGATGTTCAGCGCTCATTAGATCTATGCCTTGGCTGCAGAGCTTGCGAACCTGTATGTCCTTCTGGAGTAAAATATGGTCATCTCCTAGAAGATGCACGGTACATTATAAACCAAACAAAGAAAAAATCTTTCAAAGAAAAAACAGTCCGAAAATTTGTCTTCAATGAACTTTTCCCACACCAAGAGAGGATAAGCCAAGCAACTGGACTTCTTCATATATACCAAAAGTCAGGCCTGCAAAAGCTGGCCCGAAAAACCCAATTAATTAACCTTCTTCCCGAGCAGCTAAGAACAATGGAAAAAGTATTGCCTGAAGTTCCAACACGAAAAGAAATAATGAAAAGACCTCGTCATTTGCATGCTGTTGGATACGCTAAAAAGCGTGTAGCCTTTTTTTCAGGTTGCTTAATGGATACTATGTTTTTAAAAACTAATCAAGCAACAACTGAACTTCTGCAGCTCGCCGGGTGTGAAGTAATAATTCCCTCTACTCAAGTCTGCTGTGGAGCTCTTCACGGGCACAGTGGGGAAAAAGACGGTGCTAAACAACTTGCTAAAAGAAACATCGAGGCTTTTGAAAAAGAGAACGTAGACTATATTATTACAAATGCTGGAGGGTGTGGAGGTTTTCTTATTGATTATGCTCATCTCCTTCAAGATGAAGAAGAATGGAAAAAGCGAGCTCAGTCTTTCGTTCATAAACTAAAAGATATCTCTTCCCTCTTAGTAGAACTGGACTTCCATAAAAAAGAGCTTGCCCTCCCACCTCAAATGATTACGTATCAAGATTCTTGTCACTTACGCAATGTAATGAACACACATGAGGAACCAAGAAAGCTATTACGCTCTCTCACTAACGTTTCTTATATCGAAATGGAGAACGCAGAAAGCTGCTGTGGTTCTGCTGGCATCTATAATATTTTAGAATCAGAAATGTCAATGCAAATTCTAGACCGCAAAATGAGCTCTGTGCAAAAAACACATTGTCAAACTGTTGTAACAACAAACCCTGGCTGTCTGCTCCAAATGAAGCTCGGTATTGAACGGGAAGGACTTAGTGATAAAATAAGAGCTGTTCACTTAGTCGATTTATTAAAAGAAGCTTTGGAATATAAAAAGCATGCTCTTTAAAGAGCATGCTTTTTGTGTTACGAACGTTTCACTAACCAGTCTCCAATGCAAGGATATGTTTCCTTTACAGCTTTTGGTCCAAATACAACTGAAACATGCCCTGTATTTAGAAGCTTAAATTCTTTGTCCTTGCTGGAAATAACGTTCATTAATGATTCTACTTGCTGCGGCATTGCAATATGATCTCGATCTGCCGCAATATTTAAAACGCTTGCTTTAATTTTAGACAAGTCTACTTTTCGACCTCTTACAGTGAGTTCCCCTTTGATTAGCTTGTTTTGTTGATAAAAATCGCGAATCCACTGACGATAAGCTTCACCTGGGAATGGAATACCATCTCCTACCCACTTCTGCATCAGTTTCCAGCTTTCAACAAAACGCTGATTTTCTGACCGATCCATAAGCGTTACGTATGGACCATAGAAGTTCGTAATCGGTTTAAGCATCTTATTCCCAAAATCAATCATATCAGGAGGAATATTGCCAAGTGTATCAACTACTTTATCAAGATTAAAGTAACGTTCATCTAAGAATACTCCATAAAGTCCTGTTTCTGAGAAATCAAAAGGACTAGTCATAAAAATAAGGTTCTTAATTGGTAAATCATCATGTAGAGAAGCAAATATAGACGTCATCGTTCCACCCATACAATATCCTAAGATGGACAAATCACTAGCTCCTGACGTACGCAACACTTTTTTCACTGCTCTTGGAATGTAGTCTAAGATATAATCATCAAGCTTCATATCTTGGTCTTCAAGCCCAGGAGTGCCCCAATCTAATAGATACACGTCAAATCCGCGATCAAGAAGATATTCTACAAGACTGTTCCCCTTTGTCAAATCAAGAATATACGGTTTATTGATAAGAGCGTATACCATTAAGATAGGTGTACGATGAGTAGTTTCTTGTTTTGGCACATATCTATAAAGTTTTGCTTTATTCTTTTTCCAAATGGTCTCCTTAGGAGTTAACCCTACTTCAGGCTCGGGTTCTGTTGTTAAAATTTCCACAGCCCGTTTAAAGCGTCTAGCAGAATGTTTATACTCCTTCGGCATCGTAGCTAACAATTTTTCCATCTGCTCTGCATATGGTCTAGTTCCAATTGACACACGTACTCACTCCTTTTCATTTTTTTATATAACCTAACGGAAAGACGCTATCATGTTGCAGACAACGTCTTGATGGTCACTTACATATATAAACCGCCGTTAATGCTTAGCTCTTGACCTGTAATATAAGCTCCATCTTGGCATAAGTATAAAACGCCACGAGCAATTTCTTCTGAATGACCGAGACGACGCGCAGGGATTTTTGAAATAACTTGTTCACGTACATTTTCAGGCATAGCCATTACCATTTCTGTCTCAATGAATCCTGGACAAATTGAGTTTACTGTTACGCCTGTGCGTGCAAGCTCTAAAGCTAGAGATTTTGTAAACCCTAACAAACCAGCTTTCGCAGCAGCATAGTTTGTTTGACCAAATCCTCCCGCTTGTCCAATAATGGAAGAAATGTTAATTACTCGCCCACCTTCTGATTCTAAAAGGTATGTAAGTGCTGCGGAAGTAGTGTTGTAGACGCTATTTAAGTTCACATCAATAACTTTTCTCCAATCCTCTTCCCCAAGCTTCTTAAACGTTCTATCGCGTGTAATGCCCGCATTGTTTACTAAAATATCAAGCTGTCCAAATGCTTCTTTCGTTTCTTCAATAAGGCGTTTAGCTTGTTCACTATAAGAAACATCGGCTCCAATAGCAACCGCTGCTCCACCTTCTGCTTCAATTTGCTTTACAATCTCTTCTGCACTTTCTTTGTTGCTGTTATAGTTGACAACAACCTTCACTCCGTTTTTCGCTAATTCCTTTGAAATAGCTGCTCCGATTCCTTTAGATCCACCTGTTACGACTGCTACTTTTCCCTTTAATGAAGTCAACATCATTCTCCCCTTTGTTTTAAACTAGTTGTTTTTTTCTCTTTATCTTGACGTTTTTATACTTAACTTTATTTCTTTGATGAAGGTTGCTGTTGTTGCTTTGGTGAATTTCCAGCCTGTTTTTGATTTTTTGCTTCTCCCTTTTCAGAAGATGCAGCCGTTTCTGCTCCTGCAGATTGCTTCACATTATCTTTAATAGCAGACTGAATTTGTTCGTTTTGAGAAGAAAGTTCCTCTCGTAATGTTTCTGGCAACGCTTCCTGTAGTTGCTGTTGCGCTTGTAGAAGTTCCATTACTTGGTCAAGCTTTTTAATCTTTTCGTTTTGAGAAGAAAGTTCCTCCCGCAACGTTTCTGGCAACGTTTCCTGTAATTGTTGTTGCGCTTGTAGGAGTTGAACTACTTGGTCAAGCTTCTTATCTAATGCTTTCACATCAGATTTAATTTTTGTAAATTCTCGTTTGAAGTTTGGCGCATTGCTTTGCTCATCTTCGAGATTATCAAAGCGCTCTTCAAGAAAATCCACCTTTTCTTCCACATTTACAACAAGAGTTGCTACATTTGCAATGTCTTCTTTTGAAGGAATATTAATATGTTCCAAGCATTTTGTTGTTACTTCATTAACAGCTTGCTGGTACTGAAGATTTAAGTTTAATACTTTTCCCATCCAGTCAGAGAATTCATCCTTCTTCATGTTTTCTCCTAAAACCTTTCCCCAGTATGATTCAGTCTTGTCATACATATCCTTCCATGCTAAAAACGGGTCGAATAATTTTTGCTGATCCATTTTCTCCACTCCCTTCTTTTCTCGATGATGACCTTTCCTTGAGAAAAATTGAACAATCTAAAATATGTGGAAAGGGTATATATTCATTATAGAATCCTTTTTAACAATAAACAATTCTAAATTTTTGATATATTTTGACGTTCTTTGGAGAATATTGTCGAAACTCTTCAATTAATTGTTAAACTTCAGAATTTTTTTATTGACACTAACATCATGTAGGTGTAAATTACACTTATAGACATAGAAAAACATTCCATCTACTCATACCAGCTTATTATTCTAGATTGGGGGGGTACGATGTCATCGAAAGAAACAAAACCGAAAAAAGAGGCTGACAAATCGTTAGGTGGAGCGCCAAAAAATTTAATGATTCCGTTTTTACTCCTGAGTTTGCGGGGATGGAATCTACATGGCTATAAGCTTATTCAACAGCTTATGAATTTTGGATTTACATCAATTGATCAAGGGAACGTTTATCGTACTCTTCGTCAGTTAGAAAAAGACGAACTCGTAAAGTCTGAATGGGATACTTCCTCAGACGGCCCAGCAAGACGCATTTATTCTATAACAGAAGCTGGGGAACAGTATTTAACAATCTGGGCTAAGTCTCTTGAGCAATACCAAAGCATGTTAAATTCATTTTTCGATCTTTACGCAAACATGTTTTTCCCTTTCAATTCTTCAAAAAAAGCAGAAAAAGAAAAAGAAGAAGAAAAGCAATCGAAAGAAGATTCACAGGTTTAACGCTGTGTTTCTAGATACAATGGATCGTGAGATAAACAACTATGATTGTTCTTTTTAGATTATTGCACCTTCACGCTCCGCTTACTTTTTCATTATCCAAAGGAGGAAATACGCAATGGCAAACGTTAAGTATGATGCAGTAATCGATATGATGTGGGATCAATGGTCTAAAGGATTTAACAGCCTTCTAGAAGGTAGCAAAAACTTCGAAGAATGGACGCTTAAGGCTCTTTCTGGTCAAAAGCAATTTGTTGAAAAAGCAATGGAACAAGTGGAACAAACAGACGAGCAATGGCAACAAGAACTTCATGAAGTTCAAGCTCAAACAGTTGAAAATATCCGCAAAACAGCAGGAGAAAGTGTTGCTCAGTCTTATGACCAATGGATCCAACGTGTAAATGAAGCAATGGTAAAAATGAAGCAGCTTTCTTCTGAACAACAAAAAGCTGGTTATAATTTTATCAAACAAGCTCAAGAACAATATGAAGCATCTGTTCAACAATTTGTGAACGAACATCATAAGCTTCGTATTGAGATGCAATCAGCATCTGAAAATTATATGGATCAACTTAAATCATTCCAAAAAACATTTCTTCAATCAATTGAGCCTTATACAGTAGTAAAATAAGCATTTATTCCTTGCTTGGAAAGCGATAACAGGTATTTTTCGTATTGTAACTCCTATACTATAGATACAGCCTGAGAGCTGTAAATGTATAAAAGGAGTGAACGAGATGGCTCGTCGAAATAAATTACTTGTACCGGGTGTTGAAAGCTTTCTTGATCAATATAAATATGAAATTGCTCAAGAGTTTGGTGTAACGCTAGGATCTGATACAGCAGCTCGTGCTAACGGCTCTGTTGGTGGCGAAATCACAAAACGCCTTATTGCACAAGCACAGCAAAACAACCTAAAATAATATAAATGGCAAAAGGCACAAGCGATTGCTTGTGCCTTTCATTTGCGCATTTGTGCTATTCTTCTTCTGTTTCTTCCGTTTGATTGTTATGCTCGTTTTCAGCATGAGGTGGAGGCCCTTTTGATCCAGCATGAGGCGGTACAGTTTGGTCTTCTTTTCCTTGCTGCTTAGAAGGTACAGCTGGTTTTTGATTCTCATCCTCTGGTGTTGAATGGGGAACTTCTGGTTCCTCTTCATTATTTGCTTCACTTTGATTTTCATTTGGTTTTGTTGGTTGAGCATTATCCTCGTCTGTTTCTTTTTCTTCTTCATCCTCGTCTGTTTCTTGATTAGAATCTTGCTCTGTTTCCTCTGGCTTTGTTTCTTGTTCATCTTTTTCTACATCCTCACCCTCTTCTGAAGATGTAGGTTCTTCTTCCACATCATTTTCTTCTTCTACATTCTCTTCTTCTGTTTTTTCATCTTCTTCCGTTTCTTCGGTTGACACCTGATCGTCCTCTTCGAGTTTCTGATCTTTTAGGTCTTTTTCCGGATCTTTTTCTTCTATATATTTGCCTGCTGAGAGTCCTTTCTTTTGAGCTTCATTTCGCTTCTTAAAGGAACAATCTTTTTGAACAAATTTATATTCTGACTCCCGCCATGTCTTTGTTGAGTCTTTAACAACTTTTGAAAAGTCTTCCTTCTCTTTACTAGCTTCATCTCTATAAGAAGTTGTTACAATAATTTCCTTATTTTTATGAAGATAGCCCTCTTCTTCGCTTTTCTTTAAAATTCGATTTGCTACCATTTTAAAGGACTCATATTTCCATTTCCTTTTTAACTTTGCAATAATCTCTTTTCCTTCTTTATTATATCCTGTTAGTGAAATTACTTCGTATGACGGATTAACCCCTATTTCAATGCTTGGGTTAATATCGATTGATACATAAGCGAACACTTCTTGTTTGTTTTGACCAAAGGGAATGAAAAATAATAAAAGAGCGGCTGCAATTACTAAGCTTGTAAAAGCCGTCCTTCTCCACTTTGAACGTTGCCTTTGCTGATTTTGCCATTTTCTTGATGAATAAAGCTTAACGGGAACTTCTTCGCCAAGCTCATACGTCGCTTTTTCTCGCTTCGCTTTTGCAAATTCACCATCAGGGGTTAGTACAACAATATACTCACGGTTTATATCCATCACAATACCTTTTTTCAAGATGTGAGCACCCCTTTTATATAGTCTTTTAAATACACGTACTCTCCTGCTAAAACTATCGTCATTGCAATAATATATTTTCGGTTGCGCTCAATGGTTTTCCGGCTAACATGAACACCTTTTTCGATCTTCCCAATTTGAAGCCTTTTTTTCAAAAAGAGCGCTTCTAGTACATCAGGATGACGAACAATCCACTCCGCAACTTCCATTGCATTTTTTCTTGCCTGTTTATGCTTTGGTGTTTCATTCACAATTTCCTCCAATGAGAGACTAAAAAGCTTTAACTGCTCATTGTAGTGAATGATTTCTTCCTTTCTCATTTCTTGCTCAAGCTTTTGTGAATGGTAGCTTATCGACAAATCTGCATCATATTGTGTACTATCATCAATTGATGGGTCATGCAGCTGACGTGAACGAACTTCTTTGCGTATATAGTCAATAACACGCCTTTTTATCACTAATTCGCAGAAACTTAAGAAAGAACTTCCTTTTGCAACGGTATATTTTTCGATAGCTTCGTGAAAAGCAATGAGACCAATACTAAATTCATCGTCTGTTTCATATATGTAGCGCTTGCACACGCTTGACACCGTTTTTGCAATAAACGGCTTATACTGTTCTAAAAGCTCGTTCTGCACAATATCATCACCACTCTGAGCCTGCGTAACAAGCTCTTCTACCGTGTGTTTCCGTTTCACTCCAAATAGAATGCTCAGCATTGATCTCACCTTCTTTTCATAAAGTATTCGCGACTAATGTCCTATTTCAGGGTATATTCCAAGTAATTGTTTATTATACATTAACACTTAAAAGGTGACTATACGCAAAAAGATGTGCTTTTTCCACAATCTCACATAAAAAAAGAGAGTAATGACACATGCTTTTTTACTTAGCATACTCATTGCTCTCTTTCACTATCTTTTATAAATAACTTCCTTAAATGAAGTTAGTATGTTGCTTCCTTTTTCTGATCCTTTTCATGTGAAGGCTCTTTTTTAGATAAGAACCATCCACCAAGACCAATTAAAACTAATACAATCCAGAATGAAATTTTCCATAGTTTTGATTCAGGGAAGTGTTCATTAATGATCCCTAACTCTGGGTGTGCCAATGTATAAACAGCAAGTTTCACACCAACCCAGCCTACGATTAGAAAGGCAGCTGTCTCGAGACCTGGACGTGTTTTCAGAAGCTTAACAAATGCATTTGCAGCAAAACGCATAATAATTAAACCAATTAATCCTCCGAGGAAGATGATAGCAAATTGTCCTCCGTCAAGGCCTCCAATTTCAGGGAAAGTTGTTGGAGGTAACGTTACCGCTAAAGCTACTGCAGCTAAGATCGAATCAACAGCAAACGCAATGTCTGCAAGTTCAACTTTTAAGACTGTAACCCAGAAACCAGATTTTGCTCGCTTCTTATTAAGCGTTTCCTCATCTGATTCTTCATGTTCATCGCTTTTCTTCTTAACAAATTTCTTAAACAAATGGTTAAATGCAATAAACAATAAGTAAATCGCTCCAATTGCTTGAACTTGCCAAACATCAACAAGGAAAGAAATAATGAATAATGAACCAAGACGGAAAACAAAGGCCCCCGCTAATCCATAAAACAATGCTTTTTTGCGTTGATCATCAGGCAAGTGCTTAACCATAATAGCAAGCACAAGTGCATTATCTGCTGCCAATACTCCTTCTAAAACAATTAAGACAAGTAACACCCAGCCATACTCAAGTAATAGTGATGTATCCAATCCTTTTGCTCCTCTCTTTTTTGCCTTTCTATCTATAGTTGCTATTCCCGACGTAAAGGTTTAAAACACATAAAAAAGACCTTTGCCAAATATGGCAAAGGTCTTGCTAAGCATATATATGCCAATACAGCCGATGAACACAATGTTCATGTAATGACGACTATATTTCAGGTTTCCCTGACGCTACTCCCCTTTACGTGGAAGGAATTTATATTTTATTATAATTTTATTCTAAATGGATATGACTTACATGTCAACAAAAAATATAGGCTTTTTTATTTATTCTGTTTTTTTAGACGTGAAGTCTTTTACATTGTATTTTTCATAAGCTTTCTTTCGCTTCTTTTTAATAAGAGCATAAATAACAATAAGAACGATCACGCCAAGAATAACTTCCCACTTATATTCATCAAGAAGTTTAGAAGCAATCTCTTTACCTTGATCTCCGAACTTGTAGCCAATATATACATAAAAGAATGTTGTCGGAAGCATCGCTAAGAAGGTATAAACGCTAAACACCCAAACGTTCATTTTTGCCATCCCACAAGGAATGGAAATCAATGTTCGAATTCCCGGAAGAAATCGTCCTGTAAAGGCAACAATTGCTCCATGCTTTTGGAAAAAAGCATCTGCTGCATTAATCTGTTTGTCTTTAATAAAAAAGAACCTGCCAAACCTTTGCAGAAAAGGGCGGCCTCCGTATCGACCTACAGCGTATAGAGTAAGTGGACCTGTTACTCCTCCAATTGTTCCAGCCAAAACGGTCAACCATAAATTCATATCTCCATCTTGTACCCATGTTCCTGCTAAAGGTAAAACAAGCTCTGCTGGTACGAATTCAAATGTCAAAGCAAGCATAATTCCGAAGTAGGAAAGACTTTTAAAATACTCAATAAAATCTAAAATCATCTGCTCCATGAAGGAAACATTCACCACCTATTTTATTTAAAATCCAATATTTATCATAAAGAAAAGTTTCTTAATATACAAGCTATAAAACGAACAGGATGAAAGAAAGTTTCGCTTTTATCTTCAAATGTTGACAACTTTTTTATTCTTTTCTCTATATTTTGTATAAGGAAGAAAAAAGCAACAAAGAATATAGCCAATGATAAATATAACGGGGGATTTTATATGTTTTCATGGCTTAGAGGCTCATCCAAAAAAGAAGAAATAAGACTTTCTGTTCCACAAGCGTTCGAAATTCTCCGTTCATCAAGTGATTTTTTACCTGTTTCAATTGGAGAGGATGAAAACACATTTGTTTTGTCTTATTATAAATCTCTCATTGATGCTCAAGATTTACAAGAGCAGTTTATTTGTAGTGTAAAACGCGCTCGCGATGATATCAAAACACTCAAAGATTTAAAGACATATATCCCATATGAAGATGTCTCTATTACATCAGATGGAAAAAAAGTAATGGATAAGTTGCTTGAAGGCTATATTGCTTTTCAAATACATACAGAACAAAAAGAATGTGCACTTATTAAAGTTCTGAATATTGAAGGCGGATTTCGAACTGAAAACGATACTGAAAATGAATTTAGTGTAACAGGCCCAAAGCTTGGATTTGTGGAAGACCTTGATATGAACCTATATATGTTACGGAAGACTTTCGTAACAGAAAGGCTATCATTTAAAGAAGTTTCTCTTGGGAATTTATCCAAATCACGTATTGTCATTGTTTATGTAGAAGGAATTACAAATGAGAAGC
Organism: Priestia filamentosa; assembly: GCF_900177535.1. Lineage (NCBI taxonomy): Bacteria > Bacillati > Bacillota > Bacilli > Caryophanales > Bacillaceae > Priestia > Priestia filamentosa. The sequence continues at coordinate 52,739 of NZ_FXAJ01000003.1, read as the reverse complement.
ATATTGAAAATGCAACAGAGCGAATCAACAATATTGATTTTGATGTTGTGTTTGATGGCTCTCTTCTTGATCAACTTCTTTCAGATAACCAAAATACCCCTTTTCCACTTTTCCTTGGAACAGAACGGATTGATCGTGCCATCCAGACGCTCATAAATGGCCAGATTGTTATTTTCACAAGCGGTTCACCTTATGCCATTACAGGTCCTTCATCTCTATTTGATTTTTTCATTTCACCTGAAGACTATTATTTACCTTGGATGATCGGCTCTTTTCTAAGAGTGACCCGTTTTTTTGCTGTAGCTTTTTCCATTTTTGCTAGTGCTATGTATGTTGCCGTATTAACGTTTCACTACGAAATGATTCCAAAAGACCTGCTTGGTCCTCTTGTTTATTCAAGAGCAAACGTTCCATTTCCCCCTGTACTTGAAGTACTCTTTTTAGAAATTACCATCGAGCTCCTTCGTGAAGCAGGAGCACGGTTACCTACTAAAATCGGTCAAACGCTTGGTATCGTTGGAGGTATTGTAATCGGACAAGCGTCTGTTGAAGCATCCCTAACAAGTAGTGTGTTGTTAATTATCGTTGCCCTAGCAGCTCTCGCTTCTTTCACAACACCTACTTCACGCATGTCTAATACAATTCGTCTATTACGTTTCCCTTTCATTATTTTAGCCGCTTTTTTAGGTGGATTAGGAATTGTGATCGGAATTGTCTTTTTACTCGTTCACTTAATGCGCCTTCAGTCGCTCACAAGTCCTTATCTCGCTCCACTATATCCGTTTCGTTCAAAAGATATGTGGGGATTTCTGTTTCGCCCACCGTACAACTTCTCAACTGCGAGACCAGCTTATTTAAGACCTCTTTCCAAATGGAGATATAATCCGAAAAGAGGAAATAAAACAAAAGATATAGACAAGGAATGAACAAGATGAAGAAAAGATCCCTACTCGTTCTTTTGATGTTTTCTATCCTTTTTTTATCAAGTTGCTCTTCCTTTGTTATTGATGATGTTTTAGTTGTTCAAGGAATAGGCCTAGATTATACAAAGGATGGAAAGATTCGTGGGACTGCTCTTTTTCCTCTTTTCCGAGAAAGCACAACAGAGGAACCGAGTACAATTAGTGTTACAACTGATAATACGTATAATATTTTACAAAAAATCAATGAAAAATCGGCCCTTCGATTGGTAGAAGGTCAAACGCGTATCCTTTTATTTGGAAAAGCTTATGCTAAACATAATATAGAAGAAATCATTCATAGTTTCTCAAGAAGTCCTTCTCTCGGTCGGCGCGTACATGTAGCTGTTGTGGATGGAAAAGCAGAAACAATGTTACAAGCCGTAACAAAAAAAGATGTAAAGGAATCGCTTTACATTACAGATTTAATTGAACAAAACATCCATACAGAAAACTTGCCATATACAAACCTTCATGTTTTTTTCTCAAATTACTATGGAAAAGGGCGAGATGTTTTTCTTCCTTATTTAGGGGGCGAAAAAGACGAAATCAAGTTGAAGGGGCTAGCCATTTTTGATAAAGAAAGACTTGTTACAACGTTAAATATGAAAGAAACGTTTTTATTTAAACTCATTCGCAGCGGCTCTAAAAATGGTCTTTATCATACATTTATTAAAGCAGAAGGAAAAAAAGGAGCGGTTGTTCTTCGCAATTTATATGCCAAACAGTCTATGACATATTCAAAAAAGAACAACTCAATTAAAGTCGATGTCCACATTAACGGCCTTCTAAAAGAATATCCTGCTTGGGTAAATGCAAAAGAAAGAAAACAAGTGCACGATATTGAAGATCAAATTAAAGATGAACTCACCAAAAATGGAAATAGAATTGTTAAAGACATGCAAAAACTGCAAGTTGATCCAATTGGATTTGAGGATTTTGCAAGAAGCAAAACGCGTCACTTCGATTGGAAGGATTTTCACAACCATTATCCAGAAATGGATATTAAAGTAAACATAGATGTAAAGCTTACTCAAACAGGAATTGGTGAATAAAGAAAGGAGGCAATGCAATATGTCTAAGCTTGTGGATGAAAAGTTTCAAGTTTCCCCTTTTCTAGTTTTCTTTCTTATTCACGGCTTTCAAATTGGGGTTGGCATTTTAGCTTTTCAACGATTAGTTGCCAAATATGCAGAGCAAGATTCATGGATTTCCCTTTGCCTAGCTTCCTTTGCAATTCATATTGTGATTTGGTTTTCGTATAAAATGCTTTCTGAAGAGCAACCTGACATCATTGCTGTTCATCAGTTTTTATTTGGAAAATGGTTAAGCAAACTATTAGATTTTGCTTTTTTAGTCTATATTTTTCTCATTTGTTTAACAATCTTTCGAACTTATATAGAAGTATTGCAATTATGGATGTTTCCCCTTCTCCCAACTTGGGTTCTTTCCCTTGTTATCATTGCTATTACCTACTACATTCTTACTTCTGGATTTCGAATTGTAACAGGTGTTGCTTTTTTCAGCGTCATTCTGCCAGCTTTTTTATGGGTGATGCTCATTTTCCCTCTTCAGTTTGCAAATTACCGAAATTTACTTCCTGTTTGGGATCATTCTGTCCAAGATATATTGATGGCTTCAAAAGTTTTTATGTTTGAGTTTAGTGGATTTGAACTGTTGCTTATTTTTTATCCTTTTATAAAGAAAGCCCATAAATCTCAAAAGTTTGCTCATGGAGCAAATGCTCTGACGTTTTTTACTTATTTCATTATTCTTCTTGTTTCACTTGTTTATTTTAATAAAGACGAACTTCAGCACACTATTTATCCTACGCTTTCAATGGCTAAAATTATTGAAATTCCATTCATTCAACGTTTTGAATATATTGTGATTTCCCTTTGGTTCCTTGTTATTATTCCTGGGATTTCCATTTCAACTTGGTGCTGTGCACGTCTTTGTAAGAGAAGCTTCTCTCTGCGTCCATCTCGATTTCTACCTTTCTTTTTTGCCTGTCTTTTTGCTGGAGCTCTTTTTTTTGATACCCGTTATGAAATTAATTCACTCGGGAAATATTCAAGTTTCGTGGGTCTTTTCCTCTTCATTTTGTACATTCCACTGCTCAGCATTTTAACAATGCTTAAGCGAAAATGGCAAAAAATGAAAAATAAACAAAAGGAAGCATAACGCTTCCTTTTGTTTTTTATGAAAATAACTTTTTGTATTCCCCATACCCTTCTTTTTCAAGATCTGATTTTGGAATAAAACGAAGCGCTGCTGAGTTGATACAATAACGTAGACCACCATGTGAAGAAGGTCCATCATCAAATACGTGTCCTAAGTGAGCATTTCCTCCCTTGCTACGTACCTCAGTGCGAATCATGCCGTGCGATGTGTCAGTTTCCTCTTCCACAACACTTTTATCAATTGGTTTTGTAAAAGAAGGCCATCCACATCCTGCATCGTATTGATCCTGTGAACTAAAAAGAGGCTCACCTGATACAATGTTAACGTAAATCCCCTCTTCTTTATTGTCCCAATACTCATTACGGAAAGGAGGCTCAGTCCCATTGTTTTGAGTTACTTCATATTGCATTGGGGTAAGGCGATTGCGAAGCTCTTTTTGCTGTTCTTTATTGCTCCAAGCTTCTTTTAAAAATCCTTCACGTCCAGAACCTTTTCGATACATTTTGTAGCGAATTGGATGTTTTTTATGATAATCTTGATGATATTCTTCAGCTGGATAAAACGGCTTAGCTTCTATTATAGGCGTAACGATAGGTTTCGAAAATCGACCGCTTTTTGCTAGGTTCTCTTTTGACTTTTCAGCAATTTGACGTTGCTCTTCACTATGATAGAAGATAGCTGTTTTATATGATTCTCCTCGATCAGCAAACTGTCCGCCTTCGTCCGTTGGATCAATTTGTTGCCAAAATAATTCTACAAGTTTTTCATATGGAAAAATCTCTGGATTAAAAGTAATTTGAACAGCTTCAACATGTCCTGTTGTATCTGAACATACTTCTTCATATGTTGGGTTTTCTTTATGGCCGCCCGTATATCCTGAAACGACTTTTTCAATGCCTGGCTGTTCGTCGAATGGTTTAACCATACACCAGAAGCAGCCACCTGCAAATGTAGCAATATGATTGTGACTTGTCATAATTTCAGCTCCTTTATAAGCTTTGTTTTCTTATTATATCGTCTCCTTGTTCACTTTCAAAACAATATGCTATTTTCAGCATGCACTCTCTTTTTCTCATTCATACAAAAAAGCGAAAACAGAATACTGTCTTCGCTTTTTTGGTCTATTCTTTGAACCGATCTAGTCGGTGTAAGGCATTAATAAGTTGTTGAAGTTCTTCATCGCTGATTACTTCAAATTTCTCGGTTAAATACTTAAGTTTTTTATCTCCAAACTCCTTAAATATTTCTTCCCCTTTTTCTGTTAACACAATCTCAACAACGCGACGGTCATTTGGGGATCTCCGTCTTGTAATGTACTCTTTATCAATCATTGTATCGGTTACCGCTGTAATATGACTAGCAGATACACCAAGTGCTTTGGACAGCTCTGTTGCCTTTTTACCTCCGCCTTCTGATAAAAGACGTAAAATTGCAAATTCACTGCTTGTCATTTCCGATTGCAATAGATCGTTGATTTCATAGCGGATTTGTCGAAATACGCGACGCATTGATTTTTCTAAATCAACCATCATCGTATGACGTTCCATACAATCGCCTCCTCTTTTTCTTATCGTAAACTTGAAGCCCGCTTGTTACTAGCTACATCATACATCTAGTAACCATCGTTCTTTATTTAATTGTACCACTGTTATTACAATAATTCCTCTACTACTTACCAAAGGAGAAAATAAAAGACTTTTAAATAAAAAAAGACTTGATAGCAATGCAAGCTATCAAGCTACAAACTCCATAAGTTCATAAAGAGCGTCTTCCACCTTGGGAGTTTCTTATTTGCAATAAATCCTTCTTTCTTTTCTAACTGTTCCTCTACCATTGCCAAACGTTCTTCTAGCTCATATATCTTCTTTTGCAAATTCGTAATCTCAGTTCGGTGCTCTAGGACTTGGAAGGTAACAACTTCACCTGCTTTTTCTTCAATTCGACGATCATTTTCTGCGATTCTTCCCATCATACTTCCCATCTGTTTACACATCTCTTGAATTTGCGCTTCTACAGCATCAAAATCTGTAGAACTCTGAACGTGTCCTTTTCTAGCTGAAGAGCGCGGCTGAATGTTATGAGCTTCCCGGATTTGCTTAATATTCTCTTTTGAAATATCAAAATGACCGCGCTCGTTTTTAGCACAATCAATATTGTAATGCCGAATCCATTTTATAACGGTTTGAGAACTAACTCCAAGTTCACGTGCAGCTTCATGTGTCTTCATATCCGCTCACCCCTTCGTTTCTTCTCCTTACGAAACTACATTCGAGCGGAAATGATGAATCCCTTTCTGTTTGACAAAACTAGTATGAATTCGCCAAAAAAAGAAGAGATATTACAAAAAAGCCCCGCTACAAGGAGCAGGACTTTTTTGTAAATTATTGAGCAGATGTTGCTGGTGTTTCTTCACCAGTTGCTGGAGCTTCTGGTGTTGCCGGTGTTTCTTCACCAGTTGCTGGAGCTTCTGGTGTTGCCGGTGTTTCTTCACCAGTTGCTGGAACTTCTGGTGTTGCTGGCATAAAGTATTGCTCAAGTTCATCTGTTGTAATTAAATTTTCTTTCTTTGTATCAACTGTAAATTTCACATCTTTGTTTACAGACTTGTAGTTTGTTTTCGTATCGATTGCAAATGTACCGCCGCCATCTTCTGATTCAACGTTCATGTTTACTTTAACATTTGAAGACTTCGGAAGATTATCATTATATTTAGAAGAGAACGTAAAGTCCATTGAGACTTTGTCACCTTCTGGCTCAGCAGTCATAGAGAATTTGCCAGAATCAGATACAAGCTGGTCTCCATCAACTTCACTTGTTAATGTAAGACCGCTGAATTTTGCATTTGAATCATTTAACGCTTTATCAAACTCTTCACGCTCTTCAGCTGTTAAGTCTGCTTCTTTAAGGTAATTATCAATAAGACCTTTAACCTCTTTATCAGAGAAGTTAACTGTAATTTTCCCGTCTTCTTCTTTAAAATCATCTTCTGATTTATCTTTTAAAAGTTTTTCAAGTTCTTTACGCATATTTTCTTGAAGCTGTGCTGTGTCTTGAGAATTTTTCATTGCATCAAGTTCTTTTTGAAGCTCTGGATCGTCTTTTGCTAACTCATTAAGGTCAATAGAAATTGTTTTTCCTTTGAATTTGCTAATATCGATTCCAGATCCTTGTAGGAATGGCGAAATGTTATCAACAAGGCTATCTGCCTCAATATAGAATGTATTTGCTTTCTCATCAAAAAGCATTGGTACTTTAGCATCTAGAGCCATCATACCCATTTTTGCTTTAATGTTTAATACCACTTCTTGTTTCTTCGTTTTTTGATCATACTTCGTATCCATTGTTAAAGAAGAGTTTTTCAACACGTCAACTACTTGCTGCATCTCTGGATCAGACTCAGCTGCGTCAATTTTAATATCTTTGAAAGATAATTTTGTTGTCGCTTCAAAAGATTTAACCGTTTCCAGATTGCTGTATGCTTTTGTTAATTGTTCTCCTGGAGCGCTATTACACGCTGTTAAAGCGATTGCTGCTGTACCAAGTAAAGCTGTGTTTGTAATAAGTAATTTACGTTTTTTCATATAGTTCGAAGCTACTGCATATATATTGTAGCTTCTTACCTCCTCTCGATTTCCCAATCTCCATTTTGCACTACTTCTACTAAAACATAAAGACAAAATTAACGTCAATATTTTTTGGAAGAAATAGGTCTTATACTTCACAAAAATTTCTACTTATCTAGTTCTTTATTACCCTTGGTTAATATTGGAAAAACTTCAAATTAAAAACTTATCAGGAATTCTTATTCCAGAATTCTTCTCCAAAAGTAATAAACTTTCTGTACTGTACTTATATTTACGGGACAGAATTCATTCGGTTTCAAAAATATTTTTCTTTAAATTGGTCATTACTAATTACAAAAGAATGTTTTTCATATTTCTATTAGAAATATGAAAAACTCTTGCACTATACTCAAAAAACGAATATTATGGATGTTGTTTCATAAAAAATGTTCGTAATTTGGAGGTAAACATGTTTAAATTACAAGAAGCAAATACGAGCGTTCGTACAGAGCTATCAGCAGGGCTTACAACGTTCCTTACAATGGTATATATCGTAATTGTTAACCCTGTCGTATTATCAAGTGCAGGCGTTCCTTTTGAGCAAGTTTTTACAGCTACCATTATTTCAGCTGTAATTGGAACCCTTTGGATGGCCCTTGCAGCTAATTATCCTGTTGCAATTGCTCCAGGCATGGGTTTGAATGCTTATTTTGCTGTTATTTGCTCACAGGAAGGCATAACGTATACAACAGCGTTTTCTGCGGTATTTATCGCTGGTCTTATTTTTCTTATCCTTTCTCTAACTTCTTTTCGAGAAAAATTAATTGATGCAATTCCAGATAGTTTAAAAAACGCTATCACAACTGGAATTGGTCTTTTCATTGCTTTTATCGGTTTACGAAATGCTCACATCATTGTTGATGATCCAACAAACCTCGTAAAACTAGGAGATTTAACAGAACCAGGCACTTTCCTTACCATTGTTGGACTTGCCATTACGCTTCTTTTAATGGCATTACGTATAAATGCAGCCCTTTTCCTTGGAATGATTGCAACTGCAATTATTGCTCTGTGCACAGGGCAACTTTCATTTAAAGAGGGATTTTTCTCTTTCCCATCGTTACCAGAAGGACTTATTGTTTTTAATCCTATTACAGCACTGAACGATGTCATTACACACGGCCTTTATGCTGTTGTATTCTCTTTCTTGCTTGTTACGATTTTCGATACAACAGGCACAATGGTTGGCGTTGCTCAAAAAGCAGGACTTATGAAAGAGGGAAAAATGCCTCGCCTGCGTCAAGCACTTCTTTCTGATTCATTTGGAACAACATTTGGAGCGATGTTCGGTACAAGTCCAACAACAGCCTTTGTTGAATCATCTTCAGGAGTTGCTGCTGGAGGTCGTACAGGGCTAACAACACTAACTGTTGGCATTTTGTTCATTGTTGCTGCTTTCTTCAGTCCTCTTGTAGGAGCTGTTTCAGGAATTGCTGCGATTACATCACCTGCTTTAATTATTGTTGGAAGTTTAATGATGGAATCTGTTGCTAAGATTGAATGGAAAGAACTTGATGAAGCTTTTCCAGCCTTTCTTGTTATTTTAAGCATGCCTTTAACATCAAGCATTGCAACAGGTATTGCACTGGGGTTCATTTCTTATCCATTAATTAAACTAGTAAAAGGGAAAGGAAAAAATGTTCACCCTCTTGTTTATATTTTCGCCCTTTTATTCTTTATTCAACTTATGTTCTTTTCCCATTAAAAAAAGACAAACGAGCCGTTCTGCGGTCCGTTTGTCTTTTTTTATATAACCATTCATCTAAACTTCCACAGATAACAATTGTTTGACTACGCAAAACTCGGAAACACTTTTTCACTACAGCGACCAAACTAAATAAAAAAGCAGAGGATCCTCCGCCTTTTATTGGTCTAAAAAATTTTCTACAAATTCTTGATAGTTTCTTCTTGGATATGAACGATACATATTGCTAAGAAGGCGAATAGGATCGCCAAAAAAGAAACGTTCATACAATGTTTGACGTGTACCAAAAGCACTTAGAGTCATATCCCATGCGAGACGGAAGAGTTTGACACGTTCATATCCTCCTTTTGAGAAACTTTGCAAATAATAATTAAGCTTTTCTCCCATTTCAGAATCAAAATCAGCTTCTGTTGGAAGGGTAATAAGACCGCTCGCACCAAGCAATTCTACTATTTCAGTTAAGCGGGGATATGTGTTAGAAAAAAGAGTTACAGCAACATAGAGAGGATGTACGCTCGGAGCCATGATACCAAACTGATCCTTTTGAGCTTCTTTTTCTGATGTCAACAGCAATCCTCTCATTGTTTCTAAAGCAATCACAATTTCACTTATCTTAGCTTGCACGTGCTGATATTCACTAATATTAATAGTATCTACAATTGACTGTGCTACACCTAATGTAAATTCCAGCTTAACAACTTGACGGGATACAACTTGATGAAGAATAAGGGAAACATAGCTGCTTCTCAAAAAAAGACTTTCCGCTGCTTGTTTATCTTCGTAGAAAAAGAGATTTTCCCATGGAACTAAAACATTATTAAATATAACAATGGCATCAAGCTCATCAAAACGCGAACTCAATGGATAATTAAAAGAGGAAGAATGATAAGAAAATGGTTCTCTGCACAAGAACGTAAGTCCTTCTGTATTACTAGGAATCGAAAAAGCAAAAGCACCTTTTTCATCCAGTCCTTTTACACCCGTTGAAAAAACGAGAAGTTCATCCGTAAGACCGCCTTGTGTAGCAAGTAATCTTGCTCCTTTAAATAAAAGACCATCCTTTGTTTTCTTCACCGCCTGCGCTGCAATGGGCTCCTCTTCCCAATCCTCATAATAGAAAGAGCCTCTATTAACCTGTGGACTTACATATGTGTGTGTAAAAGATAAATCCAAATTCTTTGCTTTCTCATATAGCTGAACAAGGTTCTCACTGCCTTTTTTATGCTTCTTTTCAATTAATGACGCTCCTGAAGAAAAAGCCATAATAGCTGTGTTCATATAATCAGGGGCCCTTCCCATCATCCCACCTGATTTCCTAGCCCAAAGCTGTGTGGCATTTCTTCTCTTTTCTAAATCTTCCTTTGTTTTCGGTTTCATAAAAGATGTTCCGTACGTTATTCCTTGTTCAGTATGAGTAAGGACTGATTTATGCTCACCAGTTTGCATGTCATAAAGCGCCGCTTTGCTTTTTACAACTCCTTGAAAAGCACTGTGCTCACTAATGGCTCCTTTGACTTTTTCTCCTTTTACCCATACATCATTTTTTAACAGATTTAATCTTGTCACAAACTCTTTTCCATCTATGGTTCCCAAAGAAAATCGCTCCTCTTCTCTTTATGGTCTTTTATATCGTATTCACTCTTTTAAAAAAAGAAACAGGATATATAACCTAAATAAGATAGAGAGCATTTCAAACAAAAAAGATAGTCAAGAACCTATAAGTCTTTATCTTTAAAAGAAGAAAAATGATGAAGCAGACTTTATAAAAGTTCACTTATAAATATGTTTACCAAGTGAACATAAAAAAGAAGAACATCATTTAAAATCTGTTCTTCTTTTGGTTTATTTTCATCTTTTGATTCTTTTTAGAGCTTCTAAATCTTCCTCTACAGAAAATATTTTCTGCTCTACAATCGTTTTGCTGTCTTCAATTCCCTTGTTATAAAAATAAGCTCCGACATTTTCTTTTATAAAGTAAAAAACTGTTTCAGCGGCAAGTTCTCCGATCTCTTCTCCTCGTTCTTCTAGGAAAAAGCGTTGAATTTCATTAATCACTTCTGCCTTTTGTTCTTTTGATAATAAAATTTCCATACCGTGTAACCTCTCTTTTCTAGCTTTCTACTATGTTCTCTTCAATGTACCAGGAATCTCGTTTATTTAAAACATTCTTTTATAGTCATTTGTAGCAAATCCATAAGAGGGCCAAATGAATAATTAACATCAAGTCGTTCTGTCCACTGATGCGCGTCTCTCCCTCTAGGACCTAAGTTAAAGACAGGTACTTTAAACTGTTCTAGGTCAGAAAATGGGATATCATAGCCTTTCTTCCACAATGGCATGTTGTGAACGAGCGGCAAGAAAGTTTCTAATGCATGATCAAGTCCAACATAGCTAAGGTCTGAAATGCCTCCAAAGTAAAGCTGCTTATGAAACACTATCCCATACTTTTCTACACCTGTTTTTGTTAGTATTTGAACAAGTTTTTTTACAAGCGGATGATCATCTGTACATACAGCAGGATAGTATGGTGGTGCGAAAAAAAGAATAATCATTGGTGAAAGCTCTTTGCATAAAAGAGCAAGCTCATTCAAAATAGCCGTTGTTTGTTCTCTATGATCGAGAGAGGACGTCTCATGTTGTACCTTCTTAATTAAACTATCAACATGCTCCTTCCCGTAAGTATCCACTCCATATTTATAAAGTTTCTCATACGTAAAAACGTGAACATTTACAGACCTTGGAGTAGAAGATTGCATCATTCCATAGTGAAAAGCGCGATTATTATAGTGCTTCTCTACTTCACGAGCTGCTTGCTGAGCACTTTCTAATAGAGAAGAAACAAACTTATCCATTGGCTTCTTCATCACTAAGAAATTATAAAGAGATAGCGCTCTGTTTGGTGTTTGTGTTGAATACTCTTTCTTTAAATCTCCCTGAGACAAAATAGTTGGAGGAGGACTTACTTCCCCTTCAATCACCTCACAATAGTCTGTATTAAGCTCTAATGCTCTTGTAAGCTCACTAACAAGTAAATTAGCGTTAAGACCTGCAAAAGGCTCTCCAACATGACTTTCTTTTCCATAGCAAAAGAAACCTGGCAATACCTTTCCAATCGATCCAACATATAAATAATCTCTCGTATCACCAGGATAACGACTGAACATCGGTTCTCCATTCAAGACAAGAGAATATTGAAAACTGTGTTGTTTTGCAAGATCAAGCAAAACAGGTACTGCGCTTCTCATTCCTATCGAACTTACTTCTTCATCTGGAACAGATAAAAACAACAGATTTCCTTCAAATTCCCCATTTGACGCTCGTTCAATGAGAGACATTTGGGTCACCATTCCGCTTTTCATATCCATAATTCCACGTCCAAAAAGCCATTCTCCTCGATCTAAGTCTTGGCGGACTTCAAATGGTACAAGCTCACGCTGTCCATAAAATCGTTTTGTTAGTTCAATGGGGTTAAAGGCGGCATCTTTCCAAATCCCATATCCCTCAACTCCAACAACATCATGATGATTAACAAGAATAACCGTTTTATTTGTTTTTTGACCTTTTACAAATGCAGTTACAATAAATCTTCCGTCTTCCGTATCATGTAATTGAGCATAAGAAGGGTGTTTTCTGAAATATGGAAGCTGTAGAAACTTACGATGAATAAACTTGGCCATCTCTCCTTCTGCAGAGCTTCCAGTAATACTCGGAACGGACACAAGTTCACAAAGAAGGTCGATGAGCTGTTGTTTTGTTTGAAAGTAAGTTTGCCCTTTCATGTTCTCCCCCCTGTTCGACTTTTTAGAAAGCAATGTTTATGCTGCTATAATTAAGCCCATTCTCCGCTATCTTCCTTTTTACGTCAACCACTTTTTAAAGAAAGAAAACCAAATAAAAAGAGCAGCTCTTTCACTTGTAGGCTGCTCTTTTTTCTTATTTTGCTTCTAAATAGTCCAAGATGTGATCAATTAGTTCTTCACTACTTTGATCACTTCCATATTCAATGGAATAATCCATGAACGTCGCCCCTTCCTCAATTTACCTTTTATATAAGATAACACAGTTTTTGACTATTTAGGATGTATATTTTTTAAAAAATTTTGACAAATTCATTTTGTGCTACTCATAGTGTTCTTACAAACATCCTATAGAGGTAGTTTGCTCACTTTATTATACGTTATGAATACTAGATTTGTTCTCTCTTTCTAATAAGAGGCAAGCACTCTTTCTTTATGCTCAAATCCTACTCTCTGAAGCTTTTCTAAGAGAAGGTTAGACACTTTCTCATCATCACTTCTCTGTAGTTCCTTGTAATCAATAGCTACTGAATATGTACAGTCACAATCTTTAGCGATAATTTGAATAAATGTCTCAAGGGAATGAATATAAACTTCTGACACCACATTTTCTAAATTTTTTTCAACATAAGCCTTCCACTCGACATGTTTCATTTTATCTCTCTCCTTTTAATATACTTTTCGACAAAGGCAAAAGAAAAATGCCAATCGCTAAAAGCGATTGGCATCTTTTCTCTGCACATTTATCACTCAAAGCGTTTGCTTTGCTGGTAGTAGCACCTTGCATACGCAGGTTGCTGTGGAATCATTGAGCCAGTTCTCTTATCCACTCTTGATAAGTTGTATATTTTTCTATTGTTAATAAAGTTGACTGTCTTAATAAACAATATATGTTTGTGAATAATGGAATTATACCAACTATTCTTTATTTTGTAAATGAGCATTTTAAGGAAAAATGAAAGAACAGTTTGAGCATATGTGTCAATTTCCTGATATTATTAATAAGAAGTTATCGGTGTAACCTTGACCTTCACCTTAGTTTACATATACAATGAAAATTTGTAGAAAGGAGTTTCAATATGTATCATTTTAAAACAAAAAAGCATAGTTTCAATTACACGATTCACCAAGTTCAAAATACAACAAACGTTCAAATTTCAGTTTGCAAAGATGAAGGGGTTCTGCTTACTGTACCGAAAAGTTTCACAAAAAGCAACCTTCAATTTGTATTAGCTCGTAAAGCTGACTGGATTGCTGAGCAGCTAGGAGACGTTCAAACTTCTGAGGAAAATCATACTCAAGATGAAGAAAAGATAACAGAAGCAGAAAACGTTGTTAAATCTGATGAAAAGAAATCGTTTCAATCTGGAGAGCGTTTCTTTTACCTTGGACGTCAGTACCGTTTAAACATCGAAACAACTGAAGATACTCCATCTTTCGCTTTTAAATATTCAAAGTTCACAGCACAAATTCCAACAAGCTGGGATGAAGCAAAAACGAATGAAGAAATCTTTACTATGTTAAAAGAGTGGTACATAACAAAAGGCCATGATAAAACAAAAGATATTTTAAAAAGCCTTACCCCTCTTTTAACAAACGATGTAGCTTCTATCACATGGGAAGAATCGCCTAACCTGGTTTCTTACAACAACGGAGATGTAAAAGCAGATTGGCATTTGCTTATGGCTCCAATGGCAACAATTGAAGCTGTTATCGCCAAAGAAGTGGAACAAAATCCTTCTTCCCTTTTTGAAGACTATAATGAACGCTTAGAGTGGCTAAAAGAACATACGCTCTCTCTATAAATTAAAGAAGTAGTAAAACTGAAATGGTTTCATACTTATAGTTGAGGGTATAAACATAAAAATACTGATACTGATCCATTTAAAAAGGAGAGTTTTTTATGAAAGGACAACGCTATTTTATTTTAGCTCTTGTTTTTGCTCTTATCGTTGCTATTTTAGCTATTGTAAATGATGAACCCGTTCAGTTTAACTACGTATTTGGTACACAAGACTGGCCACTAATTCTCGTTATTCTTGGCTCTGCCGTATTTGGTGGCGTTGTAGCTGTATCATTAAGTTTGGTTAAAATCATTCGTCTTCAGAGTCAAATCCGTCAACTTCAAAAAAATGGAGCATCAGTACCTCCTTCTGTTGAAGCTGACAAAGACAATACAACAGCCGCAAAAAAGAAAGAAAAAGAATTATCTTCTTCTGAAAATAAAAATGTTGGTATAAAGAGCAGGCTAAATAAATAAAGATGTAGAAGGTTAGTACAGGGAAATGTACTAGCCTTCTTTTTGTTGCATAGCATCCAACTATCTTTATTAAAAGGAGCGAATTGTAGCTTGACAAAAAGTACAAAAAGCGAACTTTGGTCTTATGTAAAAACCATCATATTAGCTATTATTTTATCCTTTTTTATTCAACATTTCTTCTTCCAACCTTATACAGTAAAAGGGGATTCAATGCTACCTAACTTACAAGATGGAAACAAAATTGTGGTCAATAAAGTAAACTATAAGTATGGAAAGCCCCAGCGATCAGATCTCGTCGTTTTAAAATCTCCCGAGCACAAGGAAGAATATCTTGTAAAGCGGATCGTTGGCCTGCCGGGTGAAAATATCTCGTTCAAAAACGATGTTCTTTATGTAAATGGACAAAAAACAGCCGAACCTTATTTAAACAAAGCAAAGCAAGAAAAATTACCATATGAACAAGTAACGAATGATTTCACCCTAAAAGAAATAGTAGGCCTAGCTAAGATTCCTAAAGACTATGTACTTGTATTAGGCGATAATCGTCCTATAAGCAATGATGGCCGCCATTTTGGGCTTATTAAAATCGACAATATTGTTGGAGAAGTGAACATGAGATATTGGCCACTGAATGAGATCACTTTTATGCATTAACGCTCACCTCCTTGTTTTTTTACATAACTGTAATATTATTTTGATACCGAATTTACGTTTTTCCTTTATACTAAAAGTAGCAAAAGCAATTAGAGCAAGGAGGAATTTTAATGCTACTTTTCCGCTCCCTTATTGCGTTTTTAGTAATCTGTTTTCTGACTGCTTAGCTTCCTGAAAACGGCTCTATTCCAATGAAAAACACCTTATTTACGAAATTAAAAATAAGCTCTATATAAAGAAAGCCATTCAATATGAATGGTTTTTTTCTTCTATATATTGTTTCCATTTTCCCCATACCAAATATGAAAAAATCGATATAATACAGCAAAGGAGATGATTATTATTCAAAATTTACCTTTTTATTCTTATGAAGAAGCTTTATCAAAAGTTCAGACAGGCGATATCTTACTTTGCTCTGGTCATTATATAATAAGTCGTCTCATTGGATTTTTTTCACGTTCTTCTTTCAGTCATGTTGGGGTTATTGTCAAATGGGAAGATCGTATTCTAGTAATGGAAAGTGTTGAGGATGATGGTGTACGTATTGTGCCCCTCTCTCACTACTTTAAAAATTACGAAAATAAAAATGAAAGCTATAGAGGCAAACTATTTATCGCTAGACATGATGAATTTATGAGCAATAACGTCTCAGAAGAAGAGCAAAAGAAACTAATTGATAAAGGGATTTCCCTTCTAAATAGACACTATGATAAATTTGAAATTCTAAAAATTCTACTTCGTATTGTATTTAAAGTTCCTAACTATAAACAAAACAACCAATATATTTGCTCTGAGCATATTGATATCCTTTACAAAGAAGCAAATATTACCCTTGCCCCATTACAGAGTCGCCCTCTTTTTCCAGAGCATATTGTGAAAGATAAAAGTATTACATTTCTCTTTCGCCTTCTGTAAAAGAAAATAAATTCCTTTTTCTTCCCTACTCTTTTATAATAAAGAGTGAGTAGAGTAGCGGGAGGAATAACTAGATGCAGTATTGACGTAATGAAGGTTTTCGCTTTCAATTCAAAAAACCGGTAAAAGGGCTTTTTTCCATTATTCGGCGGAATGGTAAACAGGTGCAAAGCAGAAGCGGCAGCATCACAGCTATTGACATAAGCCCAAGCGGACTACTCCTTCAATCTCCATTAGAACTTCCTATTGAAACTAATCAAAAAATTGAAATTAACGTTTCCTTCACAATAAATAGTACTAAGCTTTCTTACAATGGGACAATCCTTTGGAAAAGACCTGTTCAAGAAAGTTTTCAATATGGCATTTTACTTAAAAATGAGGAAGATGAACGCCAAGAAATTATTAATGAAATTAAACTTTATCAAAAACGCTTAAAAAAATAGTAGTGGACAAAGCTAAAAGTTTTGCTCATTACTATTTTTTGATTTTTCTGTTTATTAATTGGTCTATAAGGCTAAATAACAAGAAAGGCAATTGAAAGGAGAAAGGAGAAATGGTCAAAAATCAGGCGAACACAAAAATGAAAAAAGCAACGATAGCTACTGCTATGGGAAACGTTGTAGAATGGTATGAGTATGGCGTATATAGCTACACAGCAGGAATTATCGGTACTCAGTTCTTCCCTTCTGGCAGCACAACAACTGCCTTTTTATATGCTTTTGCTCTTTTTGCAATTTCCTTCTTTTTTAGACCGCTTGGTGGTATTATTTTCGGGTCTATTGGAGATCGATTAGGTCGAAAAAAGATTTTGACAATAACAATCGTTCTTATGTCACTTTCAACAGCAGCTATTGGAATTATTCCTAGTTATGAATCATTTGGAATGGGGGCTACTATTTTGTTAGTTGTAATGCGAATGGTTCAAGGTCTAGCTGCAGGGGGAGAATATGGAGCAGCTACCGTTTTTATGACAGAATCTGCTCCATACAAAAAAAGAGGTTTATTTACAAGTTTCCTTGAATCTGGTGTACTTTTTGGTTATATCATTGGAGCAAGCTCTGTTGCTCTTCTTACCTCCATCTTAAGTGCAGATGCTATGAATCTATGGGGGTGGCGCCTCCCGTTTATCTTATCTCTACCTTTAGCTTTAATTGGTATGTATTTACGTACAAAAGTAGATGACACACCCGTTTTTTCTAAATTACAGAAGGAAGATTCTTTATCCAAAAAACCGTTTAAAGAAATGTTCTCAACTGCTCGGAAACCTCTCTTGACAACTTTTTGCTGTATTGCTTTTGCAAATGGAGCATACTACACCCTTTTAACTTATCTCCCTTCTTATTTTGAAACCGAAATTGGACTTTCGGCAAGTAGTTCCTTACTTATAACAATCATCGGAATGATCTTTATGATTTTTCTTATTCCCTTTATTGGCGTTTTAAGCGATCATTTTGGACGCAAACTTTTTATGTTTTTATCAAGCATCCTAGCTATCATAAGTGCTGTGCCTATTTTTTGGCTCATCAGGGATGGAGGAAACTTCGGACCTCTCTTTGGCTTTTTATTATTAGGAATTCTTGTTTCGCTTTTCGTTGGTGCTCAGCCTTCAGCTCTTCCGCCTTTATTTCCAAGTCGGGTTCGCAACAGCGGATATTCGTTTTCGTATAATATCTCCACAGCTATATTCGGAGGAGGAGCACCTTTTATTATTACAGCTCTTACTTCCTTATCTCAAAGTTCGCTTACTCCTTCCTTCTTTCTTGTAGGAGTTGCTATTATAGCCGTGATTGGGCTTTTATTTGTTCCTGAAACAGCCAAAAAGCCAATTCACCAAGATGGTATTGACAATAGCACATAAAAAAAGGAACCCAGAGCCTGGGTTCCTTTTTTACTCAACAACTCGATTTACAACACTGTTAACATCCTGTCTCGTCATCTTTTCTTTTCCTTCTTCTAATGCTTGAAGTGTAGCCTTTGCAAGAGCAAGTGGAATTTTACAAAAATCTAGAATTGGCCCAGATTTGATTGCTTTTGTATACTCCTCACCAAGCTTTAAATTGCGACGAGCATATGCAAACATATCTGCGACTTCCCAACCTTCTGGAAAGAAATCAATGCCGCCCCTTTGTAAATCTTCACTTCTATTTCTTAGAATGTTCACTGACTGCAGCCCACGTCCAAACCCGATTGCTAGATCTTTATCTGTTTCGATATCAGAATGCCACTTCCAAATGTCTGAAAGCATAACGCCAACCAAGCCTGCTACATAGTACGTATAGTCATCTAAGTCTTGTTCACTTTTAATCTCCCAATCTTTCAAAGCCCAATCAGCCATTCCTTCTCCCATAATGGCCGTTGCATCTAGCACTTGATCTACAACATTTTTAGGACAATATTCAATCCAGTCTGCTAACCTAAGTGTAACTTCAGGAAGAATATTTTGATAAGGAGCGAAAAGCTTTGCTAATTCTTCTTTAGAAACACCCTTTCGTAAAAGAGAACTTACAGAACGAAGCAGTGTTGCTTTTGCTTTCTTTTCCAATTCAGGGTGATCTTCAATTTCATCAATTGCTCTCATACATAAGTAGGCAGAGCCGACAGCTTCTTTTAAACCTTCTGACAAGTACGTAATTGGAATAAAAAAGGTACGGCTCGTCTCCTTAAGCATTTCAATCGCATCTTTATGTAAACGTATGTTTTCACTCATCTTTAATTATCTCCCTTTCTCAATATGCTCCATTCTCTCTATTGTATCATTTATAGGTGAACAGATTAACAAACATTTATTATCTTTATGCATCATCTGCTATTCTTTAGAACGATCGTCTCCTTTAACCTTGATTCCTTTATTAAGAAGCTTTGCTGTCAATACCCCCATTAAGAGAGTATTGCTCATAAAACCTGTCATCATTTCAAGAGAAGCAACAGCATTTGAAACAATATGTGATGATGAGACATCGCCATATCCTGTTGTTGTAAATGTTGTAATGCTATAGTAAAGAAAATCTTCACCTGTAAGATACGTTCCCGAAAAGGTTCGCCCACCTTTTAGATAATAAATTTGCAAATAAATATCTGCATACGTAATAATCATTAATAAAATCACTAATGCTGAACCAATAAAAATGCTAGGGAGCGGTTCATTAGTTTTTGGAATAAGAATGGCAAATTCAGCAAGTAAAAAAAGACATAATCCTAAAAGCAAAAGAAAAAATATTAATAAACTAGTCCCCCAAAAACCGGGTGGAACCTTTATAAATGAATTTAAGATAAGTAAAGCTAATGCTACAATATTAAGGATAAAATAAAGCCACAGTTTTTTCCGATTGAACTCCCGCTTCATAAATAGTTTTCTTATCATATACATCCTCAACTATATACTTTTTTTTGTATCTTTTCCTACTTTTCTTTTTTTATGCAAAACAGCAACTTTAGACAATGACGAAAAGCCCTCTGATGAGCGTTATCAGAGGACTTTTCCATGAGAAATGAGAAGGTTTAAACCTGCAGTGTTACGTAATGTAGGAAATAAGTAGAAGATTTTTCTTACGTCTAACTCGTGCATTGGCTCCGCCTTCGCCATATGCCATGGTAGCCACGCATGCTACCCAACCTATAACCATTATATTTGAAAACGCTTTCAAAGTAAAGAATAATTTTTTGCTAAAAAGCAAATTTCGTATCATTTCCTTCACTCTTGGCCTTTAATGTACGTATTTATTACATAATTTTGTTTTTAACAATAACATTTTTAACATTTTTTATCTTTTTAGCTTTTTCACCTTTTATTACGTACAGTGAAATTACCGCGGCAATATATGCAAAAGCTTTTGCACTGAAGGAGTTTAGCAGTGGAGAACAACAAATTTCAAACGTTAAAAGAAGAATATGATCCAATGATTCATTCTATCTTACACAAGTTACACATCAAATTGGATTATGAAGAGTATTATCAAACTGCTCTTATCGGCCTTTGGTATGCAACAAATCGATTTGAAAAAAAAAAGGAAATTTTTCAACATTTGCTTACACGACAATACGTGGGGAAGTGTTAAAGATACTTTATAAACAAAGCCTCCTTCTACAGCGAAGCGTCCAAATGGAACACGATACTCTAGAACTGATAGCAGAACCTGCTCAAGATCAGATTCTTCAAAAACTTCTCCTTGCCGAATACTGTACATGCCTAACCCCTCGTGAGAAAGTTTATGTTGAAGAGAGGATTATAAACGATAGGAGCTTTGAAGATATTGCATCCCGCTATAATGTTTCCCCTCAAACTGTAAAAACATGGGGAAAGCTTGCCAAAAGAAAGCTTCGAAATAAATATAAAAAATAATCAAATAAGAGTACAGGTCTTTTTATTCTACAAAAAGCCCGTACTCTTGTTCTGACTCAAAAAGAATTTCTCTATACCCTGCATAACTCATCACATGGCGAAGTTCTAATGAGGAAATGATGGCCCCATTTAGCCTAAAAGAGGGAGATGTCCTTCCATATTCATATTCTATATTTTCACTTTTAATCATCACTGCTGCTCCACCTAAAATATACTCTTCTACTTCTTTTACATCTAGTCTTTGAAATGTATAGTCTTTCTTCTCGTTTTGAATCCAATATGTATAAATTCCATTTGCAACCTCTTCACCTATCTTATATGTCCATTCTTCATCATCGTCCAACATTTGAACCCAAAGTGTACTATAAGCATCTAGTTCATCATGAAATTTCTTTTTAGATGCTCTATAAAGACAAAATTCTGATGCATATTCTATAGGGATTCGAGCTCGAAGCCGATGAACTTCTTTTTGTTTCATGTCTAAGATCGCTTCTATTACTTCTCTTTTTCTTTCTTTTATCACTTTTTGACTAATGTTCATTTCTTTTCCTCCTTTTCACTGTATAGACCATCAACATATAAAGAAGAAATAGTTTGTGAAATTTCTTCCACACTTCCATGATGTTCATTTTGAACGATTTCCCATAAATACATTTCATTCATAAAAAACCAGCCTTTTGCAACAATATGTGCCTTCACATCACTTCGTGCTAAATGATGTTCCTGAACGTAAAGAATGTCTTTTGATATGCCTTCAATAAACTGTTTTCGGATATCTTTCCACTGATGTGCAATAACATCTGACATACCAATAGCTTCTTGAAAAACTCTCATAATCCCTCGCTCTGTTTCAGCCATCTTGAGAAAACGATATGCTTGTTTTTCGATAATTTCTTTAGCTTCTTGTTTTGTTTTTGGAAAAAAAGGCATTTCTGCAATTTCATAAAATTGAGTCATTACTTCCTCTATTAACACAGAAAGCAACGCTTCTTTTCCATTAAAATGAACATATGCTGTTCCATATCCTACTTTTGCTCTTTTTATTACTTGTGAAATTGTCGTTTTTTGAAATCCTTCCTGCAAAAATATATATTTTGACGCTTCTAAAATTTTTTGGCGTGTAACAAGCGATCGAAGATGACGCTTATCTTCTATTTCATACTCTTTCATCGTACTTTCCTCCTCTTTCTATTAGCATATAAGTTTCACAAATAAAAGAAAAGTATAGGAAGCTCAAAAATAAAATAACTTTTCTGAAAATTAAATTGACATCGTGTCATATTGTTGATATGATTTCTAAAAATAATGTAGCAAGGAGATTGATTAATCATGCCTTTCTCTTCGTTTCAACCCACACTCGAATATGCTAAAAACCTTGACGAACAGGATATTCTAGCTTCTTTTAGACAAGAATTCTATTTAAAGGAAGACTCTATTTATATGGATGGAAATTCATTGGGTCTTCTCTCTAAAAGAGCTGAGAGAACTCTTTTGGAAGTTGTTAATGATTGGAAGAACTTAGGGATTGATGGTTGGTCATCAGGCAAGCATCCTTGGTTTACATTATCAGAAAACCTCGGTAAAAAACTTGCTCCACTCATAGGTGCCTCTGCTGAAGAAGTGATTGTAACAGGCTCAACAACCGTTAACCTTCATCAGTTGCTCTCTACATTTTATCATCCAAAAGGAACACGAACTAAAATCTTAGCTGATGAACTTAATTTCCCTTCCGATATTTACGCTATTCAAAGTCAACTGCGTACACATGGTTATGACCCTGAAACACATCTTATTAGAGTAAAAAGCAGAGACGGTCGTTTTTTATATACTGAAGACATTATCGAATTGATGACTGAGGATATTGCAATTATGATTCTCCCTACTGTCCTATATCGAAGCGGCCAAATTCTAGATATGAAGACATTAACAAAAGAAGCTCATAAACGCGGCATTTTAGTTGGATTTGATGCTTGTCACTCTATTGGTGCTATTCCTCATCTTTTCAATAAATGGGACATTGATTTTGCCTATTGGTGTAATTATAAACATCTTAATGGCGGACCAGGAGCTGTTGGAGGTTTATATGTAAATCATAAACATCTTGGCACTTCTCCAGGTCTTGCTGGTTGGTTTAGTTCTAATAAAGAAAAACAGTTTGATATGGAGCATACATTGACACCAGCTGACACAGCTAGCGCTTACCAGATTGGCACTCCTCACCTGCTAAGCCTCGCCCCTTTAATTGGGTCTCTTGAAATCTTCCATGAAGCTGGTATTGAAAAGATTCGTGAAAAGTCGGTAGCCATGACAGACTACCTTATCAAACTCGTAAATCATTATTTATTACCCTTTTCTTTCACTATGGGAAGTCCTGAAAATGCTAATGAACGCGGAGGTCATCTAAGTCTTGAGCATAAAGAAGCCGCTCGCATTTGTAAATCCCTTAAAGAATACAGCATCATACCTGACTTTAGGTCACCAAATATCATTCGTCTTGCTCCTGTTGCGCTCTATACCTCCTATGAAGAAATATGGAATGTTGTTCAAACATTAAAAGAAATTATGCAAAAAGAGCATTATAAACAATATAAAAATGAACGTGAAATTATTGCTTAATATCAATTGCTGAATTTCATAGGAGGAATGAAAAATATGACGTCAAAAAACAATTCTCGCCCAGAGCAAAATATTCAAACTGACTTTCAAAAGGAAATGTCTTATGGTGACTATCTTCATCTTCATAAAATCTTAGATAGTCAGCAAAGACTTTCTGGTCATCACGACGAAATGTTATTTATTATTATTCATCAGACAAGTGAACTATGGATGAAGCTTATTTTGCACGAAGTGAAGGCCGCTATTAGCTGCATACGCAATGATAATTTAGAAGCCTCTTTCAAAATGCTTTCTCGTGTTTCTCGTATTCAACAACAGCTCATTCAATCTTGGAACATCCTCTCGACTTTAACACCTGCTGAATATATGGAATTTAGAGACGATCTTGGAAAGTCTTCTGGATTTCAATCATACCAAAATCGGCTTATTGAATTTTCTTTAGGAAACAAAAATGCTCATACTCTAGCTGTCTATAAACATGATAAAAACCTTTTCAATCAAATGCAGCAAGCACTTCATGAGCCAAGTATATATGATGAAGCAGTCAAAGCTATGTTTAGGCGTGGCTTACCAATTAACGAGCAATGTCTGAACAGAGACTATTCCGAACAATATGAGCCAAATGAAAGCATCGAATTGGCTTGGCTTGAAGTTTATCGCAATGTTAACCAATATTGGGATTTATATGAGCTAGCTGAAAAGCTAGTTGACATTGGAAGCCAACAGCAATTGTGGCGCTTCAATCATGTGACAACAGTTGAGAGAATTATCGGTCATAAAACTGGAACAGGAGGGTCTTCTGGGGTAACGTACTTAAAAAGAGCACTTGATCAGCATTTCTTCCCTGAACTGTGGAGCCTTCGCACAAAAATTTAGAAGATGGAGGATTTGTTATGTGGATAGATGTTTCACAGCGCCTTGATAACAATATAGCTGTATGGCCAGGAGATACCCCTTTTTCATACGAAGTGGATGTATCAAAAGAAGAAAGTGGGTCCGTTAATATCGGCAAACTAACTTTGAGCACTCATACAGGCACTCATATTGATGCACCTTTTCATTTTGATAATGAAGGGAAAAAAGTAATAGATTTAGACATTAACTTATATATTGGTTCTGCAGTTGTTGTTCACTTACCAAATCGGCAATTAATACAAAAAGAAGAATTAGAAAAATTAAATTTAGATAATGTAACACGACTCCTAATCCGTACTGATGCATGGCAGAATCGTACTGTCTATCCAGAAGAAATTCCAACGCTTGAGTCAGAAGCCATTGAATATCTCGCTAGTATAGGAGTGCTTCTTATTGGTTTTGACTTGCCTTCTGTGGATCATATGGAAAGTAAAACACTGCCTAATCACCATAAGCTAGCAAGCTCCGGTATTCATATTTTAGAAGGACTCGTATTGGATGATATTCCTTATGGACACTATCAGCTTATCGCCCTTCCCCTCCCTCTGGTAGAAGGAGACGGTAGCCCTGTGCGTGCCTTATTAAAAAAAGAGAAAAAGTAGAGTTCTGAAGGGATAGGAAATAGAATTTTTTCTTTTCCTATCCCTTTGTTTCTGCACTAACTCCCCTCACATTTTCAATTCACTAGAGATTCTAAAGATTAAAAGAAGCCACTTATCCAACTAGTTTAGATCATTCACTCCCCGTTTGTTTTTAACTGAGAATTCCGAAGATTACTTCTATCATTGTACGCTATTATTAATGAGCGTAATCATTACCCAAATGAAGATATTCGTACTGATTACTTCTTGAATCGTATTAAAACCGATAGAGTAATAACTCTACCGTTTTTTTATTCTCTCAAAAAACATAGCCAAGAGAAATAAGTTGTGAGAATATGAAGAGATTAAAAAATTCAAGGAAGGAATTTTATGAATGAAAAAGAGCCTGTTTTTTATCGTATTAATCGCCCTTATTATTAGTATTATTATCATTTCAAATAAGCGCCAATCTTCCTCAGCTGAAACACACAGCTTATATGTTTCAGCTGAGGGAGATGATCATAATAAAGGAACAAAAGCTCATCCTTTTAAAACGTTTCAAAAAGCAAGCGAGGAAGCAACAAAAGGAACAACGGTCTTTATTCGAGGTGGGACATATAAAGAGGCCTTAAAGATTAAACATAGTGGTACATCTACATCTCCTATCGTATTTCGCCCTTATAAAAAAGAACGCGTCATTTTGGATGGCAGTGATATTCCCGAGAAAGAAGAAGAAACAGCACTAGTTAAAATTCAAGATAAGAGCTACATAACGATTCAAGGTCTTGAGATTTGCAACTTATCTACTTCTCTCACAAATCAAATTCCTATGGGAGTTTATATTGCTGGGGAAGGAACAGGAATTAAACTGCTATTTAACAAAGTTCACCATATAGGAACAACAGGACAAGATGGCAATGCTCACGGTATTGCAGTTTATGGAACAAAAGAGATTACAAACCTTACTATTAAAGAAAACTTACTAGAACATCTAACACTTGGATCAAGTGAATCACTTGCATTAAATGGAAACGTTTCAAACTTCTCTGTTTCAAACAATACAGTAAGATATTCTGATAATATTGGCATTGATTTAATTGGCTATGAAGGAACTGCCAAAAAACATGACTATGTAAGAAACGGAAAAATCGAAAATAATATTGTGCATCATATTTCAAGTTATGGTAATCCTGCTTATGGTGAGGATTATGCAGCTGGTGGAATTTATATTGATGGAGGACATCATCTTACAGTCAACAACAACGTCGTTTACAAAAGCGATATTGGCATTGAAGCTACTTCAGAGCATAAAGGGAAAGATGCTCAGGATATTACGATTTCTTATAATACCCTATATAATAATGACTACACAGGAATCTCTATTGGTGGATATGACAAGAAACGTGGAGGTACTAAAAACTCTTTAATCACTCACAATGTTTTATATAAGAACGACCTTAAAGAATTAGGCGGTGGGCAACTTCTTCTTCAATATAATACGAAAGGCAATAAGATTGAGAACAATGTCTTTTCAGCAAGTTCTTCAGGTATTTTTATTAGCAATGATTTTAAAGAAAATAAAAACAATCATTTGAGTCGTAACGTATATGACTCTAGAATTGGTGAGGATGCTATTTGGACTTGGAAGAAGAAAGAAGTTTATTCTCTTTCCCAATTTAAAAGGCTAACAAATAGCGATGCAAAGTCCATTTTCACTAATCCTCATTATAAGGATGAAAAAGGATTTAACTTTTCACTTAAAAAAGGAACAAAAGCAGATCTCCTTATCCATTAGAAAAACGGACACAAAAATTGTGTCCGTTTTTTAGCTTTCCTATTTTTCTATTTTCGTGTACGCATAAATGGCATCTCTTAAAAACTCAGCTAATCCATCACCATGTTGATCATAGTATTGCTTAAATCGCTCATCTGATACATACATCTCACCAAGACCTCTATGAGCTTCCTTACTATAGCTATTCCAGTAATAAAGAAGCCATTTTTTATGGAGCTCTGCTGCTTTTAATGCATTTTCATTCTGCGGGTCGCCTTCTTCAAACGCTTTTTTTAATTTTTCGAACATTTCCTTCTCAGTAGCCGTTAGTTCTTTATATTGCTCTTCTGTCATATTTAGTACTTTTTGATTTGAATGTTCTACTTCCTTTCCTCCATACTTTTGACGAATTTCTTTTCCATATTTTCTCTCATTCTCTTCAACAAGCTCTTTTTTAAATCCTTCAAACTTCTCTTTGTCATTCATCTTCTCATTTCGCTCCTCTGCATATATTGTTTTTTCTACATTTTGAATAAGTTTGTTTATCCGTTCTTTTTCTTCAAGAAGCCCAAGATGGTGTTCTTTTAATGCTTTGTAACGATCAAAAGCTGGAGAAACTACAATCTCTTTAATCTTTTCCAAATGAAGACCTAGCTCTCTATAAAATAGGATTTGCTGCAGTTGATTGATTTCATGTTCCCCATAAATTCGATATCCTGAGGAATTTATGCGCGCTGGTTTCAAAAGATTAATTTCATCATAATATCGAAGTGTTCTTGCACTTACACCAGCTAAGCGGGCTAACTTTTGAACGGTATATTCCATTTCTTCTCCCTCCTTGCAAATTAACGATACACTTTGACGTTGCGTGAATGTCAAAGTATTTTATATAAAAAAAGAAGAAACGATGAACGTTTCTTCTTTCATACTCTTTATTTATAACTTACCTGTTAAAAACTGCGCTTCACCCATTCCGAAGCTCCAGTCTGCATCTCCATTAGTTACAATTGAAACCATAATATCTTCTGGACGAATTCCACAGCTTTCATGAAGTTCTTGTGCTAAAAGTTTATATAACTTTTGTTTTTGCTCTTCTGTGCGTTCTTTACTTGTAACTGTAATAACAACAAGGTCGTGGCTACGTTCGAATCCTAACCCTGTATCTTGAATAATCAATTCATGTGGTGGATGTTGATGGACAATTTGATAACGATCGCGCTCAGGTACGCCAAATGCTTCTAACATAGCACGATGAGCTGCATCGAGTAGATTTTTTAAACTTTGTTCATCTCTTCCTTCAATAACGTCAAATTTAAGTAATGGCATTGTAAACCTCCTATATGTTTGTCCCATGATGAAAGATGTTCCACATATAAAAACGAAAGTGTTTCTAACTAACAGAACTTCCCTCTTTATCTACTATTCTAACCTCATCCCTTACTATCCTTCTTTCTTTTAAAAGGAATTTATTTTTCGTTAAATAAGCTATTAAAAATGTCTTTTTTAACGTATTCAGCTTCACACTTGTAAAAAAGTACAAAATACACATTCTTTATACCTATATAAACTTCTTTCTTTTTTAGGAAGTCTTGTAATATAATAAAAAAGAATTTGTTTCTACCTATAGGAAAGATGAGGGCTTAACACATAATGGAAAGCAGAGCAAAGAAGAAACCAAAGAAAAAAAGAACGCTTTTAAAGACAATCATCATTATTTTTATTCTTCTGATTTTAGGCGGACTTGGATTTGCTTATTATATGTACCATTCACTTGCAAATACACTTGATGGCACACATCAAGCACTACATCGTAAAGTTTCTGAGAAACGAGATGAAGGTGTAAAATTTTCTGAAAAAGATCCACTCTCTATTCTTTTACTAGGGGTAGATGAGCGTGAAGGTGACAGAGGTCGCTCAGATTCCATGATTTTAATGACGGTGAACCCTGATACAAAATCAATGAAAATGGTCAGCATTCCGCGCGACACAAGAACTGAGATTATTGGCCATGGTACAACAGATAAGATTAACCATGCTTATGCTTATGGTGGGGTTAATATGGCCGTTGATACAGTTGAAAACTTTTTAGATGTTCCTGTTGATTATTATGTACAAGTGAATATGGAAAGTTTCAAAGATATCGTTGATGCTGTAGGAGGAGTAACGGTAAATAACTCCCTTGATTTTACGTATGATGGGGTTCATTTCAAAAAAGGGCAAATTTCTCTAAATGGTGAAGAAGCATTAAAATTCTCACGCATGCGTTATGAAGATCCACGTGGTGACTTTGGACGCCAAGAACGTCAGCGTCAAATCATTCAAGCAGTAATTAAAAAAGGAGCTAGTTTTAATACCCTTGCCAACTATGGAGATATTCTAGATACTATCGGAAAAAATATTAAAACGAACTTAACCTTTGATGATATGAAAGATATCCAAAGCAACTACAAGGAAGCTAGACACAGCTTAGAACAGCTTCAAGTAAGTGGAGAAGGACAAAAAGTAGACGGCGTTTACTACTACGTTGTTCCAGAGACAGAACGTGAAAAGCTTGCAACAGAACTCAAAGAACACTTGAATATTAAATAATAAAAGGAAGATCTCTTTTCTAGAGATCTTTTTTATTATTTAGCATACAAAGATTTTTAAAAAGTAGTTTAATAAATAAATAATAGGGTATATTGTCATACTGGAATAAACCTTATCTCACTTTATCGTAATGATTGTATGACATTTGTAGAGACAGTGGTGATAAATCACGTGAATGAGGAATCACGCTTGAATGTGCCGAAGGAAAGGCCCGGATTTCTGATGTGGAAAGTAACTGGAGCTTGGCAGAGACTAATTACGAAAAAACTTAGTCCCTTTAATTTAACTCATGTGCAGTTCATTCTGCTATCTGCGAATGAATTTTTAAGTGCGCATGGAGAAAATGTAACGCAAAAAAAGCTTTCAGATTTTACTGGAACGAATATTATGATGGTATCTGATGTAGTAAGAACGCTTCAGACAAAAGGACTTATTATCCGTTCAAAGAACCCATCTGACAAACGTGAGATGATCTTGTCTACAACAAAGCAAGGGACTCAAAAAGTAAAAGATGTTTTGCCTATTGTAGAAGCTGTTGATGAAGAGTTTTTTGGTAACATCAATAACGAACAAGAAACACTCATAGCCATGCTCTCTTCTCTTCTTGAAGGGGAAAGAGAAAAAGATCAGGTAAAGCTGAGATGAGATATTCCATAACAAAGGGAAGCCCCTTGCAACATGGCAAGGGGCTTTTTATTTCTTAATTGTTAGATATACACTACATTTGTTATATTACTCTTACTAACAACCTCAACTCTTTTACATTGATGAAAGTTTTTAATGATTATGCATCCCAAATGACATTACCCAAACAGAACCCGCTACAATAATAATAGCTGTAAAAAAGGCATGAACCATGTTGCTAACTTGCACAGTTCCATATCCTTCTCTTACATGCATGAACAGTACAAGTTGCATTCCCGCTTGTAAAAAGGCCAACAGTAACATAAGAGAAAGAACCATTTTGTCTTGAAAACCAGACCTAAAGGCTACCCATACTGTCAAAAGTGTTAGAACGATTGATAACACAAAACCAACTACAAGTTTCCAAGGAAAACGCTCATGACTCTCTTGTATATTTTCTTTTTCATTCACAGTTACAACACCATCCCTGATAAGTAAACTAGCGTAAAGATAAACAACCAAACAATATCTAAAAAATGCCAGTAAAGACCAATTATAAAGACTTTACGAGCTGTTCTCGGTGTAAATCCACGTTGTGTTAATTGGATTAAAATAAGCGTTAACCAACCAATTCCAAGCGTTACATGAAGTCCATGTGTTCCAACGAGCACAAAAAATCCAGATAGGAAGGCGCTTGTCTTAATTGATACACCTTCAAGGGCAATGTATTCATGAAATTCATAAATTTCACATCCTAAAAAACCAAGTCCAAGCAACATCGTGAGTAACAACCAAACCATCATTTTCTTCATCTTCTGAGCACGTAAATAATGAATAGCCATACTTCCTGTAAAGCTGCTTGTTAACAAGAGAAATGTCATAATCAGAACAATTTCCGGCTTAAATAACTCAGCAGAAGTGGGACCATCTGCAGGACGTGAATGTAACACTAAATATGTCGCAAATAAAGTTGAAAATAATACAACCTCAGCTCCAAGGAAGATCCAAAAGCCTAGGATCGTCATCCGATCTTCGGCTTTTGAATATTCAAGTGGGACATTCTTGTCATGTATTTGTGTAGACTCTGCCATACGCTAATTGCCCTCCCCAACTTTATGTGCTTCTTTAACTTCTTCAACACTTAAATAAAATCCATCATTATAATCAAAGGAACGAACAACCATGCAAGCGAGAACTCCAATTAGACCTGGGATGGCCATCCAATACCATTCCCAAACAAGACCAAATCCAGCAATAAAAAAGAATACTGACATTATGGCTGGTACATGAGATTTGTTAGGCATGTGAATCGGTTTTAACTCTTCCTCTTTCACTTCACGTGCTTCCTTGAAGCCTTTTTCCTTTTTCAAGTACCAATATTCATCTAGACGGCTTACTTGCGGTATTTTAGCAAAATTATAATGTGGTGGTGGTGATGGAATCATCCATTCAAATGTACGCCCATCCCATGGATCACCCGTTACATCATGCTTTCCGTAGCGTGCACTGTAATAGATGCTATACACTAATACAATAAATCCTAATCCCATTCCAAATGCTCCAATTGTTGCTACAATATTTATGCCTGTCCATCCAAGTCCTGGTGAATAGGTGTACATACGACGCGCCATTCCCATCAATCCTACAAAATATAAGGGGAAGAAACAGACATTAAACCCAATCATAAACAACCAAAAACTAATCTTGCCTAAACGTTCATTAAGCATGTGCCCAAATGCTTTTGGATACCAATAATAAAGCCCTGCAAAACAAGCAAAAACAGTTCCTGCGACTAATACATAATGAAAATGGGCTACTAAAAAGTATGTATTATGATATTGGTAATCAGCTGATGCCATGGCAAGCATAACTCCTGTTATCCCACCAATAACAAAGTTTGGAATAAACGCTAGTGACCACATCATGGCAACAGTCATCTTAATACGCCCTTTATAAAGGGTTAAAAGCCAGTTAAATATCTTAACACCTGTTGGAACAGAAATAGCCATTGTCGTTATGGAGAAAAATGAGTTAACTCCCGCTCCAGCCCCCATTGTGAAAAAGTGATGGACCCATACAATAAAACTTAATCCTGCAATTGCAATCATTGAAAACACCATAGCTTTGTAACCAAATAACGTTTTACGGGCAAAAGTACAAATAATTTCAGAGAATATACCAAATGCCGGTAAGATTACAATATAAACTTCAGGATGTCCCCAAATCCAGAACAAGTTTGCCCACATCATTGGCATACCGCCGTTTGCCAAAGTAAAGAAGTGAGAACCAAACAATCTATCAAAAGTCATCAATGCTAATGCTACTGTTAACACTGGAAAGGCAAAAACAATAATGATTGAAGTAATAAGCGTAGACCATGTAAAGATTGGCATTTTCATTAATGTCATACCTGGAGCTCGCATTCTTAAGATAGTGACTAAGAAGTTGATCCCCGTAGCTAACGTACCAATCCCTGAAAGTTGTAATCCTAATAAATAATAATTTTGACCTGGCCCTGGACTTAACTCATTCCCAGCTAGTGGCATATAAGCTGTCCATCCTGCATCAGGCGATCCTCCAATAACAAAGGAAATATTAAAGAGCATTGCTCCCATAAAAAATGACCAAAAACTAATAGCATTTAAAAATGGAAAGGCTACATCACGTGCTCCAATTTGAAGGGGTACAACGATATTCATTAACCCAATGAGAAAGGGCATAGCCATAAATAAAATCATAATTGTTCCATGCGTTGTAAAAATTTCATTATAATGTGAGGAACTTAAGACTTTTAATTCCGGCAGTGCGAGCTGTGTACGCATTAACATACCATCTATACCACCGCGAAAAAGCATAAGAAGCGAGGCAATGATGTACATAATACCAATCTTTTTATGATCTACTGTTGGAATCCATTCTGTCCAAAGCCATTTCCATTTTTTAAAATAGGTTAAAACGAAGATAATCCCTAAAGTTGCCACAGCAATGGAAACATAAGCACCGTAGATTAAAGGTTCACCTGTGACAAAAAATTCATCAAGCTTCATTTTATAGCTTCCTCCTACCCTTGTGTTATCAAGGCATTCGATTATATGGAGGGAAATCAATGATCCATATGACTTTTATGTGGGTCATGTTCTCCCTTATCTTTGTAATAAGTTTTTTGTGCTGCATGATTAACCCAATCTAAGTGGGTATTTGAATAGGTCATACGTCCAACATGACTTTGCTCTAAAATTTTGCTATAGGTTGTTTTTGTAAGCTTTGGAGCTGTATCTTGAACTTCTGCTACCCAATCTTTGAAATCTTTATCTGTTTGAGACTCTACTTCAAACTCCATCTTAGCGAACCCTTCTCCATTAAAATTTGCATTACGTCCCATATATGTTCCTGGGTTATCAGCCAGTAGATAAAGTCTTGTTTCCATCCCAGCCATTGCATATTTCTGTCCACCAAGCTCTGGAATCCATAAAGCCGTTATTGAACTTGTGGATGTTAATCTAAATTCAACTGGTCGATCTTCTGGAATATTTACATAATTGACCGTCTCAATACCTTGTTCAGGATAGCTAAAAATCCATTTCCAGTCTGCTGACGTAGCGTGAATGACTAAAGGCTTTTGTTGCTCTTCTGCTGACGTTTTGGGTGGTTCTTCCAGTTCAAATATAGCTTGAACAGTTGGAATAGAAAGAGCAATAACAATAATAATCGGAATTCCTGTCCATATAACTTCCAAAAGTTTGTTTCCATGCATTTCAGGTGGTTCGTAATCCATATTGTCCGGTCTTTCCCGATACTTAATAAGAATGACAGTAAACAAAACGAAAACCACCACTACGATAATAAGCATAAAGATAATGGACCATATAATAAGATCATATTGAGTTTGAGCTACAGGTCCTTTGGGATTTAATACTCCCATCCTTATGTCACAGCCGCTTAATAATAAAACAAAAGCTAACGCTGCTACTAAATCTCTCTTTCGACTTATGCTTTGAAACCTTTTCATTGATGTGTCTCCTTTCCTTATATAAAAAATGGTGAAATGAATTCCTTTAGTTTTTAGATGCCGAAAGATAGAAAGTAATGATGAAACTAAATATTTTACTGAATGTTCACGAATGGTAATCATAATTGTCTAATTAGAGACTTTTTATACCACAAATCAAGAAAAGACCGAATCGATAGATTTGGTCTCTAAAGTTTGATCGTTGAAAAAAATAAAAAAAGATTCTTTAGCATAGGCTAAAGAATCTCTATCTTATTAAAAATATTCTTCTTATAATGAAAATCTTTTATCACATTGCAGATTTGATATTCGCCTTCAGATTTGGATTGTTCCACAGCTCCATCCACTTCTTGATTGCTGTAACAACAATAACAATCCCAAGAACAAGCATAATAATTGAAAGGATGGCATTTAAAACACTGTATCCTGTCGCATCTGGGTTCAGATAAACATTCTTCACCATCCAGTATCCTGCATAGTTAACAGTAACATATAAGTAAGCAAGTGGAACGAGGCATGTTAGCATATACCAGCGTTTGTCCGCGATTTTTAAAATGACCGTTGCTCCAACAATTAATCCAATGGAAGCCATAAGCTGATTTGAAACTCCGAACAGAGCCCACACAGAACTAATGTCTCCTGAGAAAAGAAGATATCCCCACATAACACATGCTAATGCACTTGCAAAAATAGATCCTGGTAGCCAGTCTACTCGTTTTAATGGTTTATAAAATTCACCAAAAAAGTCTTGAATTAGATAGCGCGCAACACGAGTTCCAGCATCAATTGCCGTTAAAATGAAAACTGCTTCAAACATAATAACGAATTGGAAAAAGTAAGAAGCAAGGTTGCTAAACCAAGGAACTTCTGTAAAAATATACGTCATACCAACAGCAAGTGTGACAGCTCCACCTGTTCTTCCTTCAAGATCAAGTCCAACCGCTTGACTAAGCTGTGGTAGATTTTCAACGCTCATCCCGAGTGTTGCAAACATTTCAGGTGTAGAATTAATCGCAAAATAGTCACCAGGCTGAAGAGAAATAGCAGCAATTAAAGCCATAATAGCTACAACACATTCTACAAGCATTGCCCCAAATCCAACTACTTTAATATCACTCCAACGATCAAGCATTTTTGGTGTTGTGCCAGAGCTTATAAAGGCATGAAACCCAGAAATAGCTCCACAAGCGATTGTAATCGAAATAAATGGCCACACAGGTCCGGCCACAACTGGCCCTCCGCCATGGATAAACTCTGTTACGGCTGGAAAAGGAATAGTTGGATTAACAATAAATACTCCTATAATAAGGGCTAAAAACACTCCAATTTTCATAAAGCTACTCAAATAATCGCGAGGAGCAAGCAATAACCAAACAGGAAGTGCTGCTGCAAAAAAAGCATAAATAGGTAAAATAATAGCAAGCGTATTCATATCAAGTGTTAAAAAATCACCAATAGCTGTATTTTGGAGCGAGGGTCCAATAAATACACCAATCATGATAAGAATAAAGCCAAGTGTTGCAGCACCTTTTAAATTTCCAGTCTTCTTATGGTACAACCCAACTCCCATTGCAATCGGAATTGTAATGCCAACTGCAAATGTTCCCCACGGATTGCGTTCAAGTGCGTGAAGAACGACCATTGAAAGTCCTGCCATTGTAATAGTAATAATAAAAAGCATCGCAAGTCCTGTACAAAACCCTGCTACAGGTCCTAATTCTGCCTTTGCTACTTCTGAAAGAGATTGACCTTTTTTACGCATTGAAGCAAACAATACAACTGCATCATGGACAGCTCCCCCAATCACAGCGCCAACAAGCAACCAAATCATACTTGGTAAATAGCCAAACTGTGCTGCTAGTATAGGACCTACAAGCGGCCCTGCTGCAGCAATAGCGGCAAAATGATGACCAAATGTGACCCACCTATTTGTAGGAACGTAGTCTTTTCCATCTTCTTCTGTATATGCTGGTGTTGGCTTATCATCATTTAGTTTCAAAACCTTTACAGCAATAAATGTACCGTATAAACGGTAAGCAATCATTAAAATACAAATGGAAGCAATCATAATTGTAATCGCATTCATTTCTTCATCCCCCTCTTGCCTTCTCATATAATATAAATATATCATACTAAATGAAAACGCATTCATTAGACTTTCATGCTGAAACGCTCTAAACAGGAAATAAAAAAGCAAAAAAGCGTTATGAAATACATATTAAAAACCTAAAAGTGCTCTAAGCTGTCGCACATAAGTACGGCTAACAGGAATAGTTGAATGCTCCTTCATTAAAAGATTATAAGTAGAGTTGAACCAAGGCTGTATTTCCACAATATGTTGAAAGTTTACAAGATAGCTTCTATGTACTCTAATAAAGGAAAAGGCAGCTGTTTTTTTTTCAAGTGAAACAAGCGTCTCACTTGTAACAAATTGATCATTAAACGTCTTTACAATCGTTTTACCATCAAGAGCACCTATATATATAATCTCTTTAAAATCTAATAGAATGATACGTTCCTCTTCTAAAACCGCTATTTTGCCGGAATTCTTCAAAGAATGAGAGATTGACTCTTCTACTATTAAATCTCCGGCAGCATAGTTTTTCACAAGTTTGTCTAATGCTTGATGAATACGTGCCTCTTCAAAAGGCTTTAATATATAATCAGAAGCGCTTAAATCAAAGGCCTGTAGTGCATATTCATCATATGCGGTCGCAAAAATAATAGCTGGAATTTTACTGAAAGATTGAAGTTTGTTCGCTAACTCAAGACCGCTTTTTTCAGTTAGTTCAATGTCTAAAAAAACAACGTCTGGAGCGAGCTCTTTAATTTTCTCTACTGCGTCTTCGAAACAGTCTGTCTCTCCAATAACTTCTGCTTTTCGACTTCGCTTTAACAAATACGCTAGCTCATCTCTAGCGAGAGGTTCATCATCCACAATAAAAGCTTTCAACATCTTTTTTATAGTCTCCTTTCACTGGTATAGTGATTGTAACCTTTGTGCCGTTTTCCGTGCTTTTAATTTGAAATAAAGCCTCTTCATTATAAATCCCTTGCAATCTTTCAGAAATATTGTAAAGGGCTGTGCCTGTTCCTTCACTTGAATGCACTGGTTCTTTTCCAAGCATATACAACCTTTCACTTGAAATGCCATGCCCATTATCTTGAACACTAATGATCATTTTTCCTTGTTCTGTATAAGCTTCTATTATAATCTCTCCCCCATTCTTCCGCGCTGACAAAGCATGCTGAACAGCATTCTCAACAAGTGGTTGAAGAATAAATGGCGGAATAAGGGCCTCTTTAAGAGTAGCTTCAATATTAAAGTTAATTTTATATTTGTCTGGAAAACGTGCTTGCTCAAGCGACAAGTAGGCACGAACATGCTGAAGCTCTTTTTCAAAAGGAATAAGAATATGCCTCGCTCCTTGTAAGTTTCTTCTGAAATATCGACTTAATTCTAAAAGAAGGGCTCTAGCTTTTTCCACATCGACACGACAAAGAGCTGAGATAGTATTAATAGCATTAAAAAGAAAATGGGGAT
Organism: Priestia filamentosa; assembly: GCF_900177535.1. Lineage (NCBI taxonomy): Bacteria > Bacillati > Bacillota > Bacilli > Caryophanales > Bacillaceae > Priestia > Priestia filamentosa. The sequence goes on along the minus strand of NZ_FXAJ01000003.1, from coordinate 15,651 downwards.
GAACTTGTGCTTGAAGAGCCTTAATTTCAGCATCCTTCAAAAGTTTCCCTTGAGTTTCTGCTTGAGCTAACTCAAGTTGAACAGAGAAAAGATTTGCCAAACCTTCGGCTAACTCTCTTTCTACTTTATTTAGCTTATTCGCCCTAACAAAATAAAGTTTCAATGTTCCAACTGTTCCACCATGAAGTTTTAATGGTAAAACTACTGCTGCTTGTAAAGGACAATGGGAATGAAAACATAAAATATCTCTTTTACTATGAGCTGTTAAAATTTCACCTCTTTTTAGTACTTTCTTTGTTAATTCTGTAGCAAAATCTCCCGGAGCAATGTGATGATCCTCTGCTACTCCTACATGTGCAAGCACTTCTTTTTCATTTGTAACAGCTATTGCATCTGCCTCTGTTCTCTTCAACATAATTTCTGCTACCCTTTTACAAGACTGTTTATTAAGTCCTTTTCTAAAATGGGGAAGGGTTTCTTCAGCAATTTTCATAGCTTGATGTGTTTGAAAAGCTTTCGTTCGTTCTTCTTCTCTTAATATTGAAATAATAATTAGCATAAAGAGAAAAGCGCCAAGACCGTTTAATAAAATCATAGGAACTCCAATTGTTTCGACAAGTCTCCTAAACCCAGAACCCCACAAAATAATCATTTGCATTACTTCCATTAACATACTTATCGTAACAGCAAACCAAGGTGATTTTGTAATTCTTTCTTTAAAATACTTTCCTACTATACCAGCAAAGACTCCGGCAATAACGGAAGAAATAGCACAAGAAAATGCTGTATAGCCACCAAGTGAATAGCGATGAAACCCGGCAATAATTCCGACTCCTCCTCCAACTAAAGGACCGCCCAATATACCTCCTATCACAATATTCATAATTCTTGTGTTAGCAATTGCATTTTCTGTTCCAATTTCATCAATCCATGTTCTTGTAGTGATTTCACGCTGATGAACTTCAATTCCAGTATAATTGCTAATTATTCCAAAGACGCCAAAGATAAATAAAATGAAGAACTTTTCTTTTATTCCTTGCTCATGTTGAACAATTTGCCGAAATGACTTCATTTGAGCAAGAATGAAAGCAGCAATTACAATAACGCCAACCCGCTCAATCATTAGTGGAACAAGATGAATCAATCTTATTATCTCCTTTCCTTTTTAGTTTATCGAAAATTGCGAAATATAGGGAGATAAATCTTTTAATTATAAAAAAAGCTAGTCATATGACTAGCTTTTAGCTCTGGCCGTAATAATAATATTCACCAATGTTTACTTTCTTTTCATTTAGTACAACTCCAAGCAGTTTTCCTTTCGCATTTTGCAAAAGATCTTTTGCCTTCAGTGCTGTATCAATAACCGTGCTACCGCTTTTTACAACCAGAATTGTTGCATCACATTGGTTTGCTAAAATTTGTGCATCTGTCACAGATAAGATAGGAGGTGTATCAAAGATAATAAAATCATAATTTTCATATGCTTCTTCTAGCATATTTTTCATCATTTGAGAGCTGATTAGTTCAGATGGATTTGGTGGAATAGGTCCACTTGAAAGGAAATCTAGATTAGCTACTTCTGTTGTTTGAATAGCATCCGCTAATGTAGACTTTCTACTTAAAACAGTGGTTAATCCTTTGAAATTTTCTGCACGAAAAGTATAATGAGCAGTTGGTTTTCGAAGGTCAGCATCAATAAGCAATACTCTCTTTCCTTGCTGAGCAAATACGGTTGCTAAGTTAGCTGTTGTTGTTGACTTCCCTTCACTTGGGCTTGCTGACGTAATCATAAGAGAGCGGATATTTTGATCAACGCTAGAAAATTCAATATTTGTGCGAATTGTTCTATACTGCTCAGCAATTGGTGCTTTTGGTTTTGTATGAGCAACTAAGCTACGCTTTGTTGTTTGCTGAAGATTAGCTTTTTTTCTTTTAAGCACCGTATGTTTCCCCCCTTGTCTTACGAAGCCCTAACTTTGGCTGCTTTGTTGGATTAGCATTCCCATCTACTTTTGCAACAGCACCCATTACTGGAAGTCCTAGTAATTCTTCGATATCATTTTCATTCTTGATTGTATTATCCAAGTATTCTAGTAAAAAGGCTAGTCCAACCCCTGCCATTAGTCCTACCACAAGAGCAATAGCTACATTTAGCATTTTATTAGGCTTAATTGGATAATCTGGGATTTGGGCAACAGATAAGATCGTAACATTATCAACCTTCATAATTTTTGCAATTTCTGATTTAAATACAGTCGCAGTTGTGCTCGCAATTTTGGCTGCAAGTTCTGGATCACTATCTTGCACAGTTACAGAAAGAACTTGGGAATCTTGTTCTGATGTAACCTGAATTTTACCTGCTAAACTACCTTGATAATCTAGTTGTTCCTTTACTTTATCTAATACAGCTGGGCTTTTCATGATAACCGTATATGTATTCACAAGCTGTAAATTGGTCTGAATTTGATAAGATTCATAGAGCTGTTGACCGTCTTTTGATTGGTTAACTAAAATTTGTGTTGAACTCTGATACACAGGTGTCAAAACAAAATAGCTTATAATGGCACTAATTAAACCTGCTGCTAACGTAATAATAATGATTAGTTTTAATCTTTTCTTCAACGTTGCAAACAGCTCACGAAGACTAATCGTTTCTTCCATGTTAACCTCCTAGTTTTGTTAAAATTTACACATCGTATTATACTCCAGTCCTAGTAGAATAGCTATAGGAAAATAAAGTATAGGTAAATCCCTTTTTTACTACACCTTAAATATCGACAACCTTCTCATTTTGTTTACAAAAAATAAATTATAATTTTAAAATACTAATACTTTACTTCTTTTTGTTATTATTACAGTATTTCATTCTCTTCATATTATATGTAGACGAACTTCGGCCTCTTTGGGTTGTTCAAGAGGAGGAAAATAAGGTGAGATTGTAACAAAAAGAATATATTTTTTAAGAAACATAAAAAAGAATACGGATAGAGAGAGAAAATAACATGTATAAGTCTTTTCATAAAGCGTTTTATAGACTCCTACTTTTTCGAAATAAAAGTGAGGAGTCTATTTTCTCTTAAAACAAAAAACGGAGAATAGCTGCTAAGGAGGGGTGCATTTTTCACCGTTTTAAAAGTAAGGGACGGTTATTTTTTCACTTTAATTTTCTCTTTTTGTAAAAGCTGTTCCATTGTTTCTAACATTGATTCTTTTAAGGCAGGATCTTGTAAAGCAAATTCAAGTGTTGTTTGGATAAATCCAAGCTTCTCTCCTACATCATAACGTTTGCCTTCAAAGTCATATGCAAAAACGCGTTGAATTTCATTTAACTTTTGGATAGCATCTGTTAATTGAATTTCACCACCTGCTCCAACTTCTTGATTTTTAAGATACATAAAAATTTCTGGTGTAAATATATATCTTCCCATAATAGCTAGATTTGAAGGAGCCGTGCCTTGAACTGGCTTTTCTACAAAGTTCTTTACTTGATAGCGTCGGCCAGAACTTGAAATTGGATCAACGATTCCATATCGATGAGTTTGCTCCTCTGGGACTTGTTGAACGCCAATAACTGAAGAATGTGTTTGTTCATATTCATCCATTAGCTGACGTAAGCAAGGTTTTTGCGACTGGACAATATCATCACCAAGTAAAACAGCAAAAGGCTCATCACCAATAAAGTTACGCGCACACCATACAGCATGACCAAGTCCCTTTGGCTCTTTTTGTCTAATATAATGAATATCTACTATATTAGAAGCTTTACGAACTTCTTCAAGCAGCTCTTTTTTCCCTTTTTCTTCTAAATTTCGTTCAAGTTCAGGAGCATTATCAAAGTGATCTTCAATAGCTCTTTTCCCTTTACCAGTTACAATAATGATATCTTCTATGCCTGATTCGATAGCTTCTTCAACAATATACTGAATTGTCGGCTTATCTACAATTGGAAGCATCTCTTTTGGCATCGCTTTTGTAGCTGGCAAAAATCTTGTTCCAAGGCCTGCAGCTGGTATAATAGCTTTTCTGACTTTTTTCATTATGTTCCTCCATTAGCTCTGTATTTTGTAGCAGAATCTATCATTTTAAATATGAAGGATTTTCCCTTCTATATTATGTAGATTAAGAAATGCAATTTAAAATAAATGCATTTAAAAGTATTAGCATTATGTTTTATATTTTATCTCTCTACTGAAGAAAAGTGAAACTGCTCATCTCTATTGTTTTGTATTTAAATGTCCAGATCCCTAATTTGTTCACATTATAAACCTGAAATACAAAACGTTTGAACTAGTAAAAAGGAACCAAACAAAACATTACTAATACTACCACAAAAACTTATGTAATAAAAGCATCCATTCATTCTCTATTGTAAACTATTTCCTTACATTCAACTAGAGAATAAACAAACGCTTGGAAGAAATTCGCTCTGGCTCTTCTCTTATAATAGATTCTCCTACAAGTATTGATGAAGCATTACGCTGAAGTTTAATAGCAGTACTTTCCCCGATTTTTTTTGCTATAAGATCATATCCTTCCTGAAGGGAAATGTACTCGTCCATATAAGCTGTCCCAACAAGATCAGCAAGGTTAGCATTTAAGAATTTAACAGCAAACTTCTTTGCTTTGCGCCCATTTTTACCAAGTAAACTTGCTATGCTAATTTGAGAAAGTGCCCCTTTTTTAATATATTTATAAAGAAGATTCGGCTGACTTTGAAAAATCTCCATTGTTTCAGGATTAGGAATAATAGGAACAATACCTTTTATTTGCAGATCATAAAGAATTTTCTCAATTTCAAATTGACTTTGCTCTACTGCATAATCAATATAGACATAGCTTTCTCTCTTTCCTAACGTATAAACATTCCCCTGCTTCACCTCATAAAAAAGAGCTTCGTTCATCTCACACAAGCTAATGATTTCAAGTTTTAGAGGAAGTGATTCTTTTACTAACAGTCTGTTTAGCTCTTTTACAGACAAAGCCTCCTCTTCATTTTTCACTACTACAATAGCGCTTTTTATTCCTTCTTGAATCATTTCTCTTGCATTCGAAATCATTTCTGTATTTGAACAAGACTTCATTTTCGAGTGACTCATTAATAGACAATTGGTATCAATCATTTTCAACATCAACCTCTTAATATATAAATTTGTTTTTAACTTATCGTATCACGAACCTCTAAACTATAGCTTAGTTTTCCATCTCTCTTTTTCGACAAATTCTGTAAATTGCTTTTTTTTACTTTTATCGATAATATAGAAAGGAAACTCTATATAGAAAGCTGTGAAAAACGTGCGTAAATTGCTTTTATTTCTCGTATTAGTTAGCATCTTTTATGCTTCAAACACACCAGGGATTAAAGCCACAGATCCAACAACTTGGGTCCACACTCCGGCGCTCAAACCCAATGCAACGCTAGGAACTATTCTCGTTCCTCCAAGTGATTTTTATGATCCTTGGGAAATAGATAGTAGTGCCGAATTTATTGCACGTAAGCTTGCTCATTTCCTCTTTTTTGGATCAGTTGGTTTGCTTTTTCTTTTGAATTTAAAACCGAATAAGAAAGCACCTTGGCTTGCCTCAGTTTTTGCTGCTCTTTTTGCTTTCACTGATGAGATCCATCAAGCCTTTATTATTAATAGAGATGGAAGAATAATGGACGTAGTTTTTGACTCTCTTGCGGCATTTTTGTTTATCTTTATTGCCGTAAAAATAAGAAAAAAACGCAGTTCAGCTATACATAAAGCAAAAGACTGCTAGAAATGTCTTAGCAGCCTTTTGCTTATATCGAATTCTGAAATTGATTTTCTTTGTGATATTTATCGACAAGAATTTCATTTCTACGAGCTTCTCTATTTTTTAACAAAGTTTGCTTGCTAATCATTTATTATCCATATTTTTAGTGCACGAGCCCCATTTTCTAAATCTCGTTAAGTTCCTTCAATTGCAGGTTACTATCACTATAATATAGGATAAGGAATAAATACGGGATAGGAAAAAAGATTCTTTTTTTGTCACAATTAGTAAATAAGATCCATGAATATTCCTTCAGATAACTAGGTAAAAAGGACTTCACACAAAACTTTTGTTACATAATGAACAAGAAAAGTCGAGTTTTTCAACTCGACTTTTTACAATTTATAATAAGTTGGACTGTTCTTTTTAGATTGATACACATTTTTCGTATCAAAAATAATCTGAGCATTCTTCTCAACTCGTTCATAATCAACATCATCATGATCCGTTAAAATAATGACAAGATCTCCTTGTTTAATCTTTTCATAATTAACATTTTCTACTTCAACTACTCTATCATTTATCTTTATAAGTTCAACATGATTATCTTGAATGCTTACATTTGCTGCTAATGTACTTAATTCTTCGTATAACATATAAACAGCTGATTCTCGTGCATCTCCTATATTCTTCTTATAAGAAGCACCTAGTATAACAATATTGCTGTCTTTTAGAAATTTATTTTCATTGTTTAAGATTTCAAGAATGCGTCGTACAGTATAATGAATCATGCTGCCATTCACTTCGTTTGCTAAATCAATCATCCTTGTATTAAAACCATATTCCTTTGATTTAAAAGACAAGTAATGCGGATCAACAGGTATACAATGACCTCCAACGCCTGCTGTTGGATAAAAAGGCATAAACCCATACGGTTTTGTAGCTGCTGCATTAATTACTTCCCATACATCAATTCCCATTCGCTCACATACAAGAGCTAACTCGTTAGCAAGTGCAATATTTACGTATCTGAATGTGTTTTCAAATACCTTCGACATTTCCGCAACTTCGGGAGATGATACAGCTCTCACTTCTCCTCCAAGTACTTCTAAAGCGAGTTGTGTACATTTCTCTGTTACTCCCCCTACAATACGAGGTGTATTTTTAACATTGAATGATGTATTTGCTGGATCAATACGTTCTGGAGAATATGCTACAAATATATCTTCTCCAACGAGGAAGCCTTTTTCCTCAAGAGCTTTTACAACATATTCTCTCGTTGTTGCTGGATACGTTGTACTTTCTAAAATAACAAGCGTACCTTTTGAAACATGCGAAGCAATAGAAAGTGATGAATTTTCTACATATGTTAAATCAGGCTGCTTATATTTATCAATAGGAGTTGGAACACAAATATGAACAACGTCCACTTCTTTTAATTGAGAAAAATCATCAGTAGCTTGCAAATACCGGTGCTGCACAACTTTTTGAAGTTCCTCCTGAGTTACATCGTTAATATAACTTATCCCTCTGTTTACTTTCTCTACTTTGATTTCATCTAAATCAAACCCGATAACAGAATAACCGTTCTCAGCTTTCGCTACAGCATTTGGTAAACCAACATAGCCAAGTCCTAATATACCAATCTTCGCTTCCTTAGACTGAATTTTCTGCCATAATTGCTTGTAATGATGATTTTGAGCTTTCTCATTTAGTGTAGAAAGCATCTTTTCAGTTGTAGCCATAAAAAGCCCTCCTTTTTCATCTTGTTCCCCAACCATTTGACTTAATTGTTGCTAAAGCATAAAGTCGAAGTGGATATAAAATGCAAATATGAATTAACCCATATATTGGTGCTAACAAAAAGATATGTGGATAGCGCAAAACATAGAAAACGTTTCTTGCATAAGCTGACAAGCTTAGATAGAAAAGATAATAAACTAGCAAAATATAGCCCATTGTAGCGGATTTAATGATAATACTTCCGATAATGACAAAACCAAACATAAACCACATAATAAGTTCAAGAAGAACCCAAATTAATGTTCGTGGTTTTTTAAACCCTATCTTTAATGCAATAAGACTTTCTCTAAAAAAGGACTTGTTCCACCTTACTTGTTGCTTAATAAATTGTCTAAGCGTTGATGGAACATCTGTAATACAGCGTGCTGTTGATTGATAGATAGTCTTTCCTTTTAAGATGGCATAGTTTGTAAGACAGCGATCATCTCCAAACTGAACAGGTTCCCCTAAAAACATTTGATTTTCATAATGTTCAATGTTTTCTAAAATCACTTCTGTGCGGTAAGCACTAAAACACCCGCTACATACTAAAATATTTCCTGTAACAGACTGCGCTGATCGCTCAACACGAAAAGCATTGTCATAACGCATATCTATTAGCCTTGTAAACAAACTATCTTCTCGGTTTCGGGCTCCTACGTGACCTGTTGTGGCCATTACTTTTTCGTCATTGAAAGGTTTAATAAGTTCACGAATAGCATCAGGAAAAAGATATGCATCAGAATCTACTGTTGCAATAATATTTCCTTTAGCCCTTTTGAATCCCCAAATTTGGGCATGACGCTTCCCTTGATTTTTCTCTAGACGATGGACAATAAGAGTTGTATTGTGAGCTGTTTTCTCATATTCTTTCTTGAAATTCACCATCGCTTTATAAGCAGATATATCTTTACTTCCATCGTCAATAATCATAATTTCTTCAATTGGATAATCCTGTTTAAGAAGACTATCTACAGTAGCCATAACTGACTCTGGACTCTCATTGTAGCAGGGAATAATTGCCGAGATTTTTTGCTCAATTGGTTCTTCTTTTTTAGGATTGTACCAAAAAGACAGAGCCATTTTTCCAACCATATATGTGACCATAATGCTCCCATATATGCCAAGGAAAATGTTGAATCCTCCTTTGATTGTGGCATTTACATAGAACAATACACATACAAGTCCAATAAATAACGCCACTACGATCGTTTTTTGCGCATATGTATCACGATTAGAATTGAACATTTTTTCTTTTTTTAAAGGTTGTACATCCACGTCTTTAACCTCCTCTTTACAAGCTTATACGCAAAACAAAGTACACTTCTCTGTTTTGGTCTCAACTTTCATGTCTAACAATATATTATACTGAGATAAAAATAGTCAACGAGACAAACGAACGTAATTATTCCCATAATTTCCTTTGGAATGTGTGGTTAAAAAAGGAATAATTTTTCCTTTTTTAACCACTAATAAAGTATAATTATTATATAAAAATACATTATATAAAGAATTTTGTTTATTTTTCTAAGAGCTTTCTTTTCCTTGCAACACATAGAAAAAGGGAGCTCCTCCTTGATGGAAAACTCCCTTTTTTAAACCTTCATACTTCTTCCGATATTATTTCTTACTATGAAAATATTTCTTCGTATAAATGAGCAGATTGCTTGTAATAAACTAAATCTTTCTAACTAAGACTACAGATGTTTTTGCTTCTCTTAGTGATAAACGTATGAAGCATTAGGACCTATAAGCTAAGTGAAGAAACATTTTCTTTTTGGCAGTCTTTAATCTTTCCCCACATATCACTAGCTACTTTCTTCAATTCATTAGGGGGGATAGGACGTGAAAAATAGTACCCTTGAATTTCATCACATTTCTCCTGATGTAAAATAAGAGCTTGGTCTCTTTCCTCGACTCCTTCTGCAACAATGGATAGATCAAGACTTTTAGCAAGTGAAATAATAGAACTCACAATAGCTGCCTCTCTTGAATCTGTATAAAGATTTTGAATAAAAGAACGGTCAATCTTTAGCGTATGGATAGGAAGTCTTTTTAAATAACTAAAGGACGAATATCCTGCCCCGAAATCATCAATAGCAATAGAGATACCATGTTTCTTCAATTTCACAAGCTTTTCAATTACAAGATCTACATGTTTCATAGCTACACTTTCTGTAATTTCTAGTTCAAGTTTGTTTGGAGAAAACCCTGTTTCTTCTATAATATTAAGAATCATGTCAACAAAAGATGGTTCTGCAAACTCAACACTTGATATATTAACGCTAATCTTTAAAGAAGAAAAACCTTCTTCCTTCCAGCGTACTCCTTGAGAACATGCTTCTCTGAGTACCCACTGCGTCATTGGTACAATAAGTCCACTTTCTTCTGCAATAGGAATAAACTCGCCTGGAGATAAAAATCCTATTTCAGGATGATTCCAGCGAATAAGGGCTTCCACTCCTACGATTTTTCCCTTTATAATATTCACTTTCGGCTGATAGTGAAGCGCAAACTCGTTTTTTTTCAATGCTTGTCTAAGCCCATCTTCAATTTCCATTCTTCTATTTACATATGTCTTCATAAGGGGCTCGTAGCATTTCCAACCGTTTCTCCCTAACTTCTTTACCTCGTTCATTGCAAGATCTGCGTTTCGTACTAGTGTTTCGACTGTAACTCCATCTTCTTGGAACTCACTTATTCCAACACTAATACTGTGATATAATTTGTATTTATTAACAATAAATGGTTTCACAAATACCTCTAAAAGGCGATCTGCTAACTGAAATACTTCTTCTTTCGCTTGTGGGGAATACAGCATAAATTCATCTCCCCCATTCGAGAAAGCGTATCATTGCTACCCAAGCAGCTCTTTATTCTTCTTGTTGCTTCAATTAATACCTGATCTCCACCATGATGACCAATAGCATCGTTAATTTGCTTAAAGCGATCAATATCAATTGAGAGCATAAAAGCTTGTTTATTTTCTTGTTCCACTTTCCATAAATCTTGCTTAACAATTTGATGAAAAAGTGTTCTATTTGGTAGATCTGTTAAACTGTCATGAGAGTTCAAGTACTGGAGTGTCTCTTTAGCACGATGATTTTCCGTTACATCTTGAGTAATTGTTTGAATATAATTTTCTCCATTTATAATAATTACAATCGACGTTGCTTGAACGGAAAGCTGATGATTCTGGTTCGTTTTCACTTTCATTTCATCTATAAAAAAACTATCCTCGTCTTCTAATTTCATGAATTGATCAATTCGATTTTTAATATGTTGACGCTGACTTTTATCTATAAATTCTGTAATATTCCGTCCGACAATTTCCTTCCCATGTTCAAATTGCAACATTTTTAAGAACCGAGCATTAACAGAGATGATTTCCTCTCCCTTATGAAGCACAATTGAAAGCGGAGAAACATCAAAAAGACTGCGATATCTATTCGTTGCTTCTTCTAACTGTTTTTTTTGTAAATGTTCTTTGGTTACATCTCTTACTGAAATAATATACTGCTCCATAAATTCAAAAGTTGCTTTCGTAATGTTAACGCAAATTCGGTATTGTTTATCGTTAACAAATACAGTGCTATACATCTGATCTTGAGGAGAGGATGAGAACTTTGTTAAAAAAGACAAAAAATTAGTAATAGGTTTACCACTTACTTCTTGTTTTTTTATATGAAAAAACTCTTCACCTTTTTCATTTATACTAAGTATGTTTCCTTCCTCATTCGTAATGAAAATAGCTTCTGTTAAAGAATGAAAAATAGCTTGTTGAAGAGTATGCTGGTGTTTAGTCCGCTCGTCCATATATATAGTAAGGAAAATCATTAAAAACATTGTCATAATAAAAATAGCAATAACAACTGAAAAGAAAGCAGGAGTGATATATGAACCTACCTCTGTATCCAATTTTTTGGATAAAAATGAGCCGCGTTCATTCCCATATAATGCATTACTGTAATGGCTATTGCCATGAAAGCCGCGCACATTAGTTTCACTTTCCATGTTAGTTTATAGTTAGTATAAAATGCTACCCTCAATGCAATAAACGATGCTATGAAAGCAATACAAATAGAGAATAAAACTTTTGCGGAAGTATATGACACTATAACTGATGCCATCGCACTCATTCCAATATAATGCATAAGAACAATGCCACTACCCATAAAAAAAGTTGCAAATAATAAAGTAAATAAAGGGTTTTTTCCATAATGAATATATGTTAAAGCCAAGTAACAACCACCCGTTGCAAAGAGAATTGAAACAATGATATATCCTATATGATAATGCATATTTATAGGTAGAGAATGAGCAAGCATTCTCACAAAATGCATTGACCAAATCCCTATTCCAAGCGCACAAGATCCGCTCAACAGCCAAATTTGCTCTCCTTGCTTCGATTGAAACCTAAGTTGGATTGCAAAACTAAAGGACACGTAGGCTGAAACCATAGCAATAGCAAATGATAGAAAAACAAGCCACATATTATAGTGACCGTGAAAAGGCCCAACATCGTTCATATTGTTCGTTCCTTTCTTAACCTGCACTAATTTCTAACTTCTATATCGGTCAGAAAAAGATATTGTTAAGAATTAAACTCCTCCTAACGTACATGTTAAACATTTGAGATCATTCTTATATCCTGTTTATAAATCCTAGACTTTTCTGTATAGAAGAGAAGGAGTTCCTAATTATTATCTAGAAAGTATCTAAAGGTGATGATAATGTTAATCAAAGTGATAAACAGTTTCGTAAAACAAGATAAACGCTATGCTTTTTCTTATTCACAAAAACATTGGAGCGCTCTTGCACATATTGAAGGGTTTTCAGGTCAATTTGGTGGGTGGAATATTGTAGAACCAACAGATGCTTGTATTATTGGTATATGGAAGGACACTGATAGCTATCGATCTTTTATGAATGACGTTCACGATAATATTTTTTATAAAAACGGACAAAAAGCTTCATACGACAAATTAGAAACTATTTTGTCTTCAAATGGTCAATTTGTAAAAGGGATCTATCATCACACTCGCTCAAGTATTGTTGGAGCAAACTATATGATGATTACTTCTATTGCTCATAACAATCACGATAAAAGCCTTACTCCTTTCACTCTCATCTCAGAAAGAGACCGCTGTTTAAGTACCTTTGTTTTTGCTGATGAGCATACAAGTACATTCATATCCCTTTTTGGGTACGCGCCACCTGATGCTACAAAGCATATTTTGCAAAAAAATAAAATCCCTGTTCAACAACAAAACATCTATAAATTAGAAAAAGAATGGACAGTGTTACAAACCTTTTCCTCTTAAACATTATAAAGACTACCCGCTAAGCGGGTAGCCTAAGCCATGATATTTGATTTTGTAATGATGTTACAAATCATATTATTTATGACCAGCTAATTGTGATTGAGCAGTAGCAACTAAACGCTTTGTGATCTCTCCACCTACAGATCCGTTAGCACGAGCAGTAGTATCAGCTCCAAGTTGTACACCAAATTCGCTAGCAATTTCATACTTCATTTGATCGATTGCTTGTTCAGCACCTGCTACAACAAGTTTGTTGCTGCTGTTGTTGTTGTTTGCCATGTTTTTCACCTCCTTTGTTTCTATACCTTTAATATGTCTTTCTCTCCTTTCCTCAATACTATGTAATGTTTGGATGAAAAGGAAATTTTGCATCTTATATATCCTCTATTCTAACTACTTCTCTTTTCCTTTATATAATTCACCTTTCAACTAAAAACTCAATAATATGTAATTTCATAAAATACATTTTTTCACACACCCCCTAACGTTCTTTGAATACGATGTTGTTGGAGGTGAATATATGGAATTTCGCTGCAACAATTGTAGACGAAGAAAAGAATTTTGCGGATGTTACAAACCAAGAAATCAAAGAGGTAAAGATAAGTGTAAACCTAGATGTGAGGATGTCAATGGAGTACCTGGACCTAGAGGACCTAGAGGACCTCAAGGAGAGGCTGGTCCACCAGGTTCTAGGGGACCTCAAGGACCTCAAGGGATTGGGCTACAAGGTGTAGTCCCTTTCGATCCGGCTGAAGCAACCTTCTATCCAGTAGGACAAATTGTTACTTATATGGGAAGCCTTTATATTACTGATACTGCTTCACCGAGCGGTGTACCAAGTACTTCCTCAGACTATACGCTCCTTGCCTCAGCTGGTTCAGATGGACCAACAGGAAATACAGGTGCACCTGGGCCAACCGGGACAACAGGTATTGGACTTGACGGCGTTATTCCTTTTAGTGTAACTGGCGCACCTTTCTACCCAGCTGGGCAAGTTGTTACCTATAATGGCAGCCTTTATATCGCTGAGGTTGCAGGTCCTACAGGTACACCGAATACGTCGCCGGACTATACTCTTTTAGCCGCAGCCGGTGTTACCGGACCAACAGGCATTCAAGGACCTAGTGGCAGCCCTGGACCAACTGGGACTACGGGCATTGGACTTGACGGCGTCATTCCGTTCGACCCAGCAGCTGCTCCTTCTTATCCTGCCGGACAGCTTGTTATCTATAATGGCAGCCTTTATATTGCTGAGGTTGCAGGTCCTACAGGTACACCAGATACATCGCCGGACTATACTCTTTTAGCCGCAGCGGGCGTGACTGGACCGACCGGCATTCAGGGACCTAGTGGCGTGACAGGGGTTCCGGGACCAACTGGAGCCACAGGCATTGGACTTGACGGTGTCGTTCCGTTCGACCCAGCAGCTGCTCCTTCTTATCCTGCCGGACAGCTTGTTACCTACAACGGCAGCCTTTATATTGCTGAGGTCGAGGGTCCTACAGGTACACCAGATACGTCGCCGGACTATACTCTTTTAGCCGCAGCCGGTGTTACCGGACCAACAGGCATTCAAGGACCTAGTGGCAGCCCTGGACCAACTGGGACTACGGGCATTGGACTTGACGGCGTCATTCCGTTCGACCCAGCAGCTGCTCCTTCTTATCCTGCCGGACAGCTTGTTACCTATAATGGCAGCCTTTATATTGCTGAGGTTGCAGGTCCTACAGGTACACCAGATACATCGCCGGACTATACTCTTTTAGCCGCAGCGGGCGTGACTGGACCGACCGGCATTCAGGGACCTAGTGGCGTGGCAGGGGTTCCGGGACCAACTGGAGCCACAGGCATTGGACTTGACGGTGTCGTTCCGTTCGACCCAGCAGCTGCTCCTTCTTATCCTGCCGGACAGCTTGTTACCTACAACGGCAGCCTTTATATTGCTGAGGTCGAGGGTCCTACAGGTATACCGGATACGTCGCCGGACTATACTCTTTTAGCCGCAGCGGGCTCCACAGGCGTGACTGGACCGACCGGCATTCAAGGACCTAGTGGCGTGACAGGGGTTCCGGGACCGACAGGGCTTGCGGGTGTTACGGGCGTGACCGGACCAACGGGACTTGCGGGAGTCACAGGTGCGACGGGCATTGGGCTTGACGGCGTTGTTCCGTTCGATCCAGTGGCTTCTCCTTCTTATCCTGCGGGGCAAGTTGTTACCTATAACGGCAGTCTTTATATCGCTGATATTGCCGGACCAACGGGTACACCGGATACATCGCCGGACTATACTCTTTTAGCTGCAGGCGGCGCCACGGGTATTACTGGACCGACAGGGCTTGCAGGGGTTACGGGCGCCACGGGCATTGGGCTTGACGGCGTTGTTCCGTTCGATCTAGCGGCTTCTCCTTCTTATCCTGCGGGGCAAGTTGTTACCTATAACGGCAGTCTTTATATTGCTGATATTGCCGGACCGACGGGTACACCGGATACGTCCCCTGACTATACTCTTTTAGCTGCAGCGGGGGTCACAGGTGTTACTGGACCAACAGGACTTACAGGGCTCACAGGCGTTACCGGGCCAACAGGTCTTACGGGTGCCACAGGCGTTACCGGACCAATAGGACTTACAGGGGTCACAGGCGTTACCGGACCAACAGGACTTACAGGGCTCACAGGCGTTACTGGGCCAACAGGTCTTACGGGCGACACAGGTGTTACTGGGCCAACGGGACTTGCGGGAGTCACAGGTGTTACTGGACCAACGGGTCTTACGGGGGTCACAGGTGTTACTGGGCCAACGGGACTTGCG